>DATNKN010000232.1:0-10593 GCA_035603375.1 Solirubrobacteraceae bacterium | reverse complement strand
GTCGAGCCGCTGGGCGAGCCGGGTCCGGACACACTCGGCCTGCCGGACATGGCGCTGATGCTGACCGACGCGGTGGTTGCCTTCGATCACCTGGAGCACACGATCACGATTCTCGCGAACGCCGACCTCGACGCCGAGCCCGATCTCGAGCGCGCGCGTGAGGCCGCGGCGACAACGATCGCCGAAGTGCGCGCATCGCTCGCGGGCCCTGTGCCGACGGTCGCGCGCTCAGGCGAGCACACTGACCGCCAGGCTCCGAGCTTCGAGTCGAATATGAGCCGCGAGCGCTTCGAAGCGATGGTGGCGCGCATCGTCGAGTACGTGCACGCGGGCGATGCTTTCCAGGTCGTTCCCTCCCAGCGCTGGTCGGCGGCCGTGCCAGTGGAGGCGTTCTCTATTTACAGAGGTCTGCGCGCGGTCAACCCGAGCCCTTACATGTACTACCTCGACTTCGGCGATTTTCAGGTCGCGGGGGCGAGCCCCGAGCCGCTGCTCACAGTCACGGGCCGTTGTGTCTCGACGCGGCCGATCGCGGGCACCCGCGCGCGCGGCGCCACGCCGGAGGAGGATCGCGAGATCGCGCGTGGGCTGCTGGAGGATGAGAAGGAGCGCTCCGAGCACGTGATGCTGGTGGACCTCGGCAGAAACGATCTGGGGCGTGTTTGTGAGTACGGCAGCGTCGTTGTGGACGAGCTGATGGAGGTCGAGACCTACAGTCACGTGATGCACATCGTCTCCTCCGTGTCGGGCACCCTGCGCGAGGATGTCGGCGCGATGGACGCGCTTCGCTCGGTGCTCCCGGCGGGCACGCTTTCAGGTGCGCCAAAGGTGCGCGCGATGCAGATCATCGACGAGCTTGAGCCCGTCAAGCGCGGTGGCTATGGGGGCGCGATCGGCTATCTCAGCTATGCGGGCGACCTGGACACCGCGATTCACATCCGCACTGTCGTCGTCAAGGACGGTGTCGCGCATGTGCAGGCGGGCGGCGGCACGGTCGCCGACGCCAAGCCGGAGTATGAGTACGAGGAGTCGGTGAACAAGACCAGGGCGGTGCTGCGCGCGGTCGAGCTGGCCTGCGAGCAGCCGGATTGGGCATGAAGATGAGGGTGCTCGCGATCGACAACTACGATTCCTTTACCTACAACCTCGTGCAGTATCTGGGCGAGCTGGGCGCCGAGGTGGTGACGGTTCGCAACGACGCCACCACGGTGCAGGAGCTGCTCCAAGACGACTATGAGCGTTGCGTCATCTCGCCGGGGCCGTGCACTCCGAATGAGGCGGGCATCTCCGTGGAGGTGGCCAGGCGGCTGCCCGAAGCAGGCACCCCGACGCTTGGAGTGTGCCTTGGTCACCAGTCGATGGCGCAGGCGTTTGGCGGCACCGTCAAGCTGCACGCGCCCGTTCACGGCAAGGCCACGACGATCGAGCACGACGGGCGCACGATCTTCAGGGGGCTGGCCTCACCGCTGACGGTTGGGCGCTATCACTCGCTTGTAGTCGATAGCGAGCTGCCCGACTGCCTGGAAGCGACGGCGCGGGGTGGCGGTGTGCTGATGGGCTTGCGCCATCGCGAACTACCGGCCGAGGGCGTTCAGTTTCATCCGGAGTCGGTGCTCACCGAGCAGGGCAAGCAGTTGCTCGCGAACTTCCTTGGGCTCGATTGGCCGGTAGCCCGGGTTATGGAGCTTTCACGGGGAGCCGCCGTGGGCGCCTTCGAGAAGACCGCGCACTGATGCCAAACACGGTTCTCACAAGCGCGATCGACGCGCTTGCCTCGCGCCGGGACCTGAGCCAGCAGGAGGCCTCGGAGGTGCTCGCGGAGATCATGCATGGCGAGGTGTCCGAGACGCAGATAGCGGCGTTTCTGATCGCGCTGCGCACGAAGGGCGAGACGGTTGACGAGCTGGCCGGGTTGGCCGCCACGATGCGTGCGCTTGCCGCGCATGTGCCGGTCGAGCGCGACGATCTGCTGGACACGGCGGGCACGGGCGGCGGGCGGCGCACCTTCAACGTCTCGACCATGGCGGCGCTTGTCGCGGCCGGCGCGGGTTGCGCGGTAGCCAAGCACGGCAACCGCTCGGCGACCAGCTCCTCGGGCTCGGCCGACGTGCTGGAGGCGCTTGGCGCGCGGATCGATCTCGATCCGCGCGGGGTGGCGCGGTGCATCGAGGAGGCAGGGTTCGGGTTCATGTTCGCCCCTGCCCATCATCAGGCCACGCGCTTCGTGGTCCCGGTCAGGCGCGAGCTGGCGGTGCGAACCGCCTTCAACCTACTGGGGCCGCTCACCAACCCAGCTGGCGCGACGCGTCAACTGATCGGCGTGGCCGATGCGAGCTTTCTGGAGCGGATCGCCGGTGCGCTGGCTCGCCTCGGTGTGGGGCGCGCGCTGGTGGTCGCGAGCGAGGATGGGTTGGATGAGGTTTCCAGCTCCGCGGCCACCCAGGTCGTCGAGGTCAACGGGGAGGAGTTGAGGCGCTACACGCTCACCCCACAGGAGATCGGTATCGCGCTTGCCGACCCGTCCGATCCGCTGCTCGGCGGCGGCACGCCCGTCGAGAACGCACAGGTTACGCGCGCGGTGTTCGCCGGGGAGAGCGGCGCTCGCACGGATCTCGTGCTTGCCAACGCGGGCGCCGCGATCTACACGGCTGGTGCCACCGACAGCGTCGCGGAGGGTGTCGAGGCTGCCCGCGACGCGATCGGTTCGGGCGCCGCCGCCGCTGCGCTGGACCGGTATGTGCGGGCCAGCCGCGAGTACGCCCCGGAGCAGGCGGCGTCGTGACGGTGCTGGATCGCATCCTGGCCGAAACGCGCGCCGAGGTGGAGCGTCGCAAGCGCGAGCGGCCACTGCAAGCAGACGCTTCGCACGAGCGGCCGGGCCGCTTTCGTGACGCGCTCGTGGCTCCCGGGATTGGCGCGATAGCCGAGTTCAAGCGCCGCTCGCCCTCGGCGGGAGCGTTGCGCGAGGGCGCCGACATCGCCGAGATCGCGCGCGCTTACGAGCGGGGCGGAGCGAGCGCGATGTCGGTGCTGACGGAGGGCCCCAACTTCGACGGGTCGCTCGAGGATCTGCGTGCCGCGCGCGCAGCATGCGAGTTGCCGATCTTGCGCAAGGACTTCGTGGTCGATCCTTACCAGCTGTACGAGGCATTGCGAGCGGGTGCCGACGCGGTGCTGCTGATCGTGGCCGCGCTCGACCAGGATGAGCTTGCCGAGCTGCACCAACTGACGGGCATGCTCGGCTTGGACGCGCTGGTGGAGGTGCACGATCGCGAGGAGCTGGCGCGTGCGGAGCAGGCTGGGGCGAGGCTGATCGGCGTCAACAACCGCGACCTGCGCGACTTCAGCGTGGATGTGGGGCGCACCGCTCGCCTCATGCCGCATATGCCGGCCGGGGCGACGGTCGTGTCGGAGTCGGGGATCGGCACGCCGCGGCAGCTGGGGGAGCTGGAGCACCTGGGCGTCGCGGCGGTACTTGTCGGCGAGACGCTGATGCGCGCGGCTGACCCAGAACAGGCACTCGCCTCACTGCTGATGGGGTCCTCGGGCGCTCTCGGTTCACAGGATCCGACTACGCGCATCGGGTCGAATTTTTTATGAAGCAGCACGACGGTCTTTATTTTGCGTTGAGCGCGAGCAGTCATCCTGAGCGTTCATGAAGCGCATGTTTGCCATCCCGTTCGTGTCCGCCCTGATCGGGGGCGGCATCGTGGTTGCCGTGATCGCCGCGACGAGCGGCTTGGGCTCCTCGCAGAAGACGGTCACGGTTGTGCAGCAGTCCTCGCCGATCGCGCCCTCGAATGCTTCCCAGCAGACCACGGGGCTGACCCCGCACCAGATTTACGAGCGGGATGCTCCCGGCGTGGCGCTCGTCACGTCCACCATCGTCAAGCAGGTCGAATCGCCGTTCAGTCTCGGTGGCGAAAGCCAGGAGCAGGGCACCGCCACCGGCTCGGGCTTCGTGATCGACAACAACGGCACGATTCTCACCAACTATCACGTGGTTGAGAACGCGGTAAAGGTGGACGTCAGCTTCGAACACGGCAAGACGGTGGAAGCGAAAGTGATCGGCAAGGATCCCTCCAACGATCTCGCCGTGTTGCACATCCCCACCGAAGGTCTGACGATGCATGTGCTCACGCTTGGCAATTCCAGCAAGGTTGAGGTCGGCGATCCGGTGCTTGCGATCGGCAACCCCTTCGGCTACGACCGTACGCTCACCACGGGCGTTATCTCGGCGCTGCAACGCCAGATCACCTCGCCGAACGGCTTCTCGATCGACAACGTGCTGCAGACAGACGCGCCGATCAACCCCGGCAATTCCGGCGGGCCGCTCCTCAACGAGCAGGGCGAAGTGATTGGCATCAACTCGCAGATCGAGACGGGCGGCAGCGGCGATGGCAGCATTGGGATCGGCTTCTCGATTCCGATCGACACCGCCAAGTCAGAGCTTCCGGCGCTCGAGAAGGGCGGGACGGTTCGCGGGGCGTATCTCGGCGTGAGCACGATCCCGGTTGACGGTTCGCTCTCGGCGCTCAACCTGCCGGTGACGAGCGGTGCGCTCGTGGAGTCGGTCGAAGCCGGCACGCCGGCCGCCAAGGCCGGTCTTCGCGGCGGCAACCTGGAAGTGCAGACTCCGGGCGGCAAGGTGTCGGTGGGCGGGGACATCATCGTGAAGATCGATGGCGAACCGATCGCAAGCTCCGAAGCGCTCGCGAGCGTGATCGAGGCGAAGAAACCTGGCGACACGATCTCGATCGAAGTGGAGCGCGCCACCGGTAGCGGCGGGTATGAACGCAAGACGCTCAAAGCGACGCTCACGGGTCGCCCCAACTCGGTGAAGAACGCCAACACGCCCGAAGGCTGAGCGGCACCGTCCGTCCGTGGTGACCGCTCGCCGGAGCGGCCGCGGGGACTCACGGCAATCGAGGTTGTGGTGCCCGCTAGGCGTTGGCACCGTCAACCGGGACGCGACTCAGCCCTTGTATGGGCCGCAGATGCTCGTCGTGATCATGACGAACTCGCGAAAGTGCATCGTGACGATGTCGTTCAGCGTGGCGGCAACGCGCTTGGGGTCGATGCCTTTGGCGGCGCCTTCTCTGGTCTCGATGCCCGAGTCGTTTTCATTGAAGGAGCCGATTGAGCCAAGACCCACCGATTTGTGCGCGAATTCGCATGTCCAAGCGCTGCCTTCCTCGCGCAATCGCCGACCGAGGTCGGCGATCTGGCGACGGTCGGCCCACGCCTGAGCCGCTCCCGGGGTCGGTTTGGCGGCCAGGCTCCAGTCGCTGGCGGGCTCGCCGCCGGCCACTTCGACGGCGAAGCCGGCGGCCTGACCCTGGGTTCGCAGTTCCCGACTCGAAGAGCAGCCGCCGAGCACCACCACGAGCGACAGTGCCGTCACGGCCGATCGTCCAGGCAGATTCATGATGGCAATCATGCCGAATATTCGGAAGGCGTGGCGGCCGGCTCGCTCGCCCCTCCAACGTCTTTCGACGGTGCGGGCCAGCGCTTGCGACCCGACTGAGCCCGACGCTCGCTACCGTTGTCCTATGTCGGACACTCGCATAAAGGTCTGCGGCATCACGCGGCTCGCCGACGCTGAGCTGGCGGTCGAGCTGGGGGCGTGGGCCGTGGGCATGGTGTTCTTCGGGCCAAGCCCGCGCAAGTGTTCGTTGGAGGAGGCGCAGCACATCGTGACCGCACTGCGTCGCAAGACCGAGCTGTGCGGAGTGTTTGTCAACGCGCACATGGATGAGATCGTCGACGTCAGCGATCGGCTGGGGCTCACGCTGCTGCAGCTGCACGGCGACGAGGGGCCGGTGTTTTGCGGCGAGGCCGCACGGCGCACCGGAGCGCGCGTGATCAAGGCGTTGCAGGTGTCGGACATCGGCGACATTCGCGACGCGGCGCGCTACCACACCGACTTCCACCTGCTCGACGCGCGCTCGGCCGAGCCCGGAAGAGAGGGGTTGCGCGGCGGCACGGGGGAGACGTTCGACTGGAAGCTGCTCGCGGGCCGGCGCTCGAAAACGCCACTGATCCTCAGTGGGGGACTGGGCCCGACCAACGTGGGGGAGGCGATCGAGCGGGTGCGTCCATATGCGGTCGATACCGCCAGCGGGACCGAGAGCGCACCGGGTCACAAGGACCCGCAGAAGCTGCGCGACTTTTTCGCGGCAGTGGATCGGGCCGCCTTCGATGCCTCCGCCAAGCCAGTGTCTATCGCTGAGGTCGCGCCAGTGCCCGCGGAGCCTGTGTCGCCCGCCGAGCCCACGCCAGCGCTCGCACCCGCCGAGTCCGAGCCAGCGCCTGCTGAGCCCGCCGCCGACGGCGCGTGCCGCCGGTAGGCTCGCCCACGTGAGCGCAACGCCCGTCAACCAGCCTGTCGAGCACCGCTTTGGGCGCTATGGGGGCCAGTATGTGCCCGAGACGCTGATGCCGGCGCTCGCCGAACTGGAGCAGGCGTGGACCGAGGCGCGCGCGGACCCCACGTATCGCACCGAACTGGACCTGCTGCTGAGAGATTTCGCGGGTCGCCCGACGCCGCTGTATCGCGCGGAGCGGATCTCGCAGCGGCTCGGCCGGCCGGTGTATCTCAAGCGCGAGGATCTGAACCACACGGGCTCGCACAAGCTCAACAATGCGCTTGGCCAGGCGCTGCTCGCCAAGCGCATGGGCAAGAGGCGCATCATCGCCGAGACGGGGGCCGGCCAGCACGGTGTGGCGACCGCGACCGTGTGTGCGCTGCTGGACCTCGACTGCACGATCTACATGGGCACCGAGGACACGCGTCGACAGGCCCCGAACGTGCAGCGCATGGAGTTGCTGGGCGCGCGCGTGCAGGCCGTGGACGCGGGTGCGCGCACGCTGAAGGAGGCGACCTCGGCGGCGATTCGTGACTGGGTGACGAACGTCGCCGACACCCACTACATCATCGGCTCGGTGGTGGGGCCGGCGCCCTATCCGGCGCTGGTGCGCGACCTGCAGCGCATCATCGGCGAGGAGGCGCGGGCGCAGATACTGGAGCGCGAGGGGCGCTTGCCCGCCCGGATCGTGGCGTGCGTGGGTGGCGGGTCGAATGCGCTTGGCATCTTCGCGGCGTTCCTCGGCGACGAAGACGTCGAGTTGATCGGCGTCGAGGCGGGGGGCGATGGGATTGACACCGACCGTCACGGCGCGCCGCTGACTGTGGCGGGCCGTGCCGGGATACTGCACGGCGCGCTGTCGGCGGTGATGCAGGACGAGGAGGGCCAGATTGTCGAGGCGCACTCGATATCGGCTGGCCTCGATTACCCCGGAACAGGTCCCCAGCACGCACACCTGCGCGACACTGGTAGGGCTCGATACGTGGCTGTGACCGACCGCGAAGCCCTGGCTGCGTTCCGCGAACTAGCGCGTCTTGAGGGCATCATTCCCGCACTGGAGACCGCTCACGCGCTCGCCTGGACGCTCGCCCAAACCGACGGTGAGCTTGACCTCGTGTGTTTGTCCGGGCGCGGCGACAAGGATCTGGCCGAGGTGCTCGATGCCGGGTGAGGTTTTTTTTGGGAGACAAGATCCGCCGCCGCCCTTGAGGTCGCCCGGGAGACCGGTCGCCACTGCCGACGCGGGCCAGCAGGCTCTCCTCATCGGGGAGAGACGGCCGTGAGCGCTACCGCGACGAATGGCACCGAGCGAATCGCGGCCGCTTTCGCCGCGAGCGGCAAGCGCGCCGCGCTGATGCCATATCTGATGGGCGGGTTCCCGACGCTCGAGCAATCGCTTTGGATCGGGAAGGCTTGCGTGGGAGCCGGCGCGGACCTGCTGGAGCTGGGCGTGCCCTACTCCGACCCGCTCGCGGACGGGCCGACCATTCACGAGGCGGGCACGCGTGCGCTCCAGGCGGGGGCGAGCCTCGCCGGAGTGCTCGAGGTCGCGCGGGCGCTCGCGCCGAGCGCGCCAGTGGTGCTGATGTGTTACGCCAACATGGTGTTCGCGCCGGGTGCCGAGGCGTTCGTGGAACGCCTCGCGCAAACGGGCGCGTGCGGGTTGATCGTGCCCGATCTGCCGCTGGAGGAGGCAGCGGAGGTGCTGGCCGCGTGCGACGCGCACGGGCTTGCGCTGGTGCCGCTGGTGGCGCCCACCACCCCAGCGGAGCGCCTCGCCCGGATCGGCGCGCGGGCGCGCGGGTTTCTCTACACCGTTTCCGTCGTCGGCACGACCGGCGAGCGCGCGTCGCTGCCTGAGCGCTTTGCCGAGATCGTGGCCGGCGCGAAGGCGAGCACGAGCGTGCCGGTGGCGCTGGGCTTCGGCATCTCCACCCCCGAGCAGGCGTCGCAGGCGGCCGAGGCGGGCGCCGACGGCGTGATCGTGGGCACGCGACTGGTGCGCGCTGCCGCTGAGTCCGAGGATCCAGCGGGCGCCGTTGGCGAGGTCATCGCCGACCTCGCGGCTGCGCTTGCCCCATAGGCGGCGTCCTACTCGCGCGGCCTGTTATAGGATGCCCCCGCAATGGGACTGGTACTCACCGTAACCGCTGGCCTGATCATATGGATCGTGCTGTGGGCGCTTGGCACGAAGGGCTTCGACTCCTTCATGCTCGCGGCCCTCGTCACCGTGCTCGGCGCGTCCGTGAAGATCCTCTCCGGCTATCTCCCGGGTCGTCGCGGCGATTAGCGCCACTGTGCGCGCACGCTGGCTGGGCACCGGGCTCGCCGCTCTAGCCCTCGTGCCGGCGATGGCCGGGTGTGGCGGGGTGGGCAGCTCGACGGCCGCCGATAGCGTCGGCCAGCAGCTCACCGTCTACTCCAGTCTGCCGCTGCAGGGTCCCGAGGCGGGTATCTCCCATCAGATCGAAGGCGGGGAGAAGCTGGCGCTCGCAAACGCCGGCGGACACGTCGGACGCTTCACGGTCAGCTACACCTCGCTGGACGACTCCAGTCTCACGACCGGCGAGTGGGAACCGGGCGCGACCGCCTCGAACGCGAAGGCCGCGGCGCAGGACCCCACCACGATCGCCTATGTGGGCGACTACAACTCGGGCGCGACGGCGATCTCGCTGCCGCTCACCAATGCGGCCGGCATCCTGCAGGTGAGCCCCGCGAGTCCCTATGTGGGCCTGACCTCCTCGCTGGACGCGGGACAGGGCGAGCCAGAACGCTTTTATCTCTCCGGCAAGCGCACGTTCGGGCGGGTCGCCCCCGGCGATCCGGTGCAGGCCGCGGCGCAGGTGGCGGCGATGCGCAAGCTGGGTATCCACAAGCTGTATGTGGTGATCGATCAGGACCCGTTCGACACGCCGCTCGCGCAGATCGTGGCGGGTGACGCTGAAGCGGCGGGCATCAAGGTGCTCGACGAGGACACGATCATCATCGGTCCCGGCTCGACGTTTACGGGCGAGGTGGCGAAGATCGCCAGAAGCGGTGCCGAAGCGGTGTTCGTGAGCGCAACCGCCACGAGCGAAGCGGCGGAACTGTGGCGCGAACTGCACGCCGCCGCGCCGCGCCTGTCGCTGCTCGCGTCGAGCACGATGTTCAACAGCGTGTTCACTTCGCACCTCGGCGCGGCGGAAGGCAGCACGTTCATCGGCTCGCCGATACTGGCTCAGTCGCTCTACCCACCCTCGGCGCGGGCGGTACTGGCCGAGTACGAAAAGCGTTTTGGCGCCCGCGCCGAAGCGTATGCGCTGTATGGGTATGAGGCGATGAGCGCCGTGCTCGCCTCGATCCGCGCCGCCGGCGACAGGGGCGACGACCGCCAGGCGGTGATCGACAGCTTCTTCGCGATTCGCAATCGGCGCTCGGTGCTCGGCACGTACTCGATGCAACCGAGCGGCGAAACGACGTTGTCCACGTATGCCATCGACCATGTGGTGAGTGGCGCGCCCGTGTTCTGGCACGCGTTCGACACCGCGGGCTGAGCAGCCCATCCGTGCATGTACCGCGCAGGAGCGGCGCCGCACGGTCTCGGCCCGCCGGCGACCGCGACGGAACCACGGGCCTGTCCGGTCGCTTCGCCGCGCAGTCGCTCCAAAAATGGACCTTCCAGTCAGCCGGAGCCGAGTACGGCGCGCAGCGCCGCGTCCAGCTGTGGATAGCGGAACTGGTAGCCAAGCACCAAGGCCTTGGCGGGCAGCACGCGCGCGCCGCTCGTCACGATCTCCGCCATCTCTCCATACAGCAACCGCAGCGCGGCGCCCGGCACTGGCAGCAGCGAGGGACGGTGCAGCGCCCGGCCGAGCGCCCTGGAGAAGTCGTGGTTGCGCTGCGGCTTAGGTGCGGTCGCGTTGATCGGCCCCTCCCACTGCTCGCCGTCGATCGCGGCGAGCGCGATGGCCACGACATCGTCGACGTGAATCCAGGAGACGAACTGGCGTCCGCCCGCGACGGGACCGCCGACGCCGAGCTTGAACGGCGGCAGCATCTTGCCGAGCGCGCCGCCATCGCGGTCGAGCACAACGCCGGTGCGCAGGGTCGCCACGCGCATCCCGAGCGGCTGTGCCTCGAGCGCCTCGATCTCCCACGCGCGGCAGGTGCGTGCGAGGAAGTCGCCGCCGGCGGGCGCGTCCTCGTCGATCGGCTCGTCGCCGTGCGCGCCGTAATAGCCGATCGC
>DATNKN010000403.1:0-11638 GCA_035603375.1 Solirubrobacteraceae bacterium | reverse complement strand
CTCGCCGGCATCCAGGAGAAGCTGCTGCTCACCCGCCTGCCCGACGGAGGCTGGGGACGACCCGTCGACGGCACGCCCTCGACACACATCCTCAAGCCGGAGATGCGCGACTACCCGCAGACCGTCGAGAACGAGGCGTTCTGCATGCGAATCGCAAAGAACCTCGGCATGGATGTCGCCGACGTCGAGACGATCACGATAGGAGGACGGCGGCTGATCGTAGTATCGCGCTACGACCGCGTTGTCGCACCAAACGGGGATGTCGGACGCGTCCATCAGGAGGACTTCTGCCAAGCGACGGGGAGGCTGCCCGCACAGAAGTACGAGGAGGACGGCGGTCCCTCGTTGCGCAAGCTGGCTGGCGTCCTCAGTGAGGCCGACCCCGACTCGCTCGAATCGCTGCTTAGAGCCGTGACACTAAACGTGGTTATCGGCAACGGCGACGCCCACGCGAAGAACTTCTCGTTGCTGCACGATCGCGGCGGAGCGCTCCATCTTGCGCCGCTGTATGACCTTCTCTCCACGCTCACGTACGGCGACGATCGACTCGCGATGTACATCGACAGCGTCCACCGCACAAACCGGGTGACATTCAAGCGCCTGATCAACGAGGCGGCAACGTGGGGACTGTCACCTACCAGGGCCGAGGAGATTGTGAGCGACTTCCTCGCCTGCACACCTGACGCGGTCAAACGGGCCGAGAGCGAAACCCCCCGGACGCCGACAGAGGTCTTGGAAATCATCAGTGCCCAGCTCGACAAACTGAGCGCTACGTAGACCTCATATCAAGTTGCGCCGTCGCTAACTCGATCCGGCCATGGAGCGGGCTCCCAACCCAGCGCGCCAAGAGCGACTCGCACGCTTTCCGAGACGACACCCTCCCCACCCGAGCAGTAGTAATCGAGATAACACTCGCCTCTACAAGCAAGGCCCGCGACGACGCCACCCGCGTAACGCCAGCTCATGGACACCGGCTCACCAGTTGAGGCAGTTTGACGCCAGCGCATGTTGCACAGCGCGCCATACAGCTCGCGCGCGAACGCATCATCGATATTTACACGCTCTGAAAGCATCCGAAGCGTCAGTTCGAAAGCTTCGAAGTCACTCTCCTCTTCCACGTCTCCCCCTTGCATCGAGCAGACTGTCTACACATAAACAAATGTAGCGCATTGTCTGCGACGAGAATGCGCTACGGGCGAGCGGCACCCAACTCGCTGACCCACCTGTTATTGTTAACCATATGGCTAACAATGCCCTGCTAGATCGCACCTTCGTCGCCTGCTCGCACCCGATCCGCCGCGGCATCCTCGAGCGCCTCGCCGGCGGCGAGATGACCGTCGGCGAGGCGACCGGCGACTTCGGCGTATCGAAGCCCGCGATCAGCAAGCACCTGAAGCTGCTGGAGGAGGCCGGCGCGATCACACGGGTGATCGACGGGCGCACGCATCGCCTGCGACTGCGCGAGCAACCGCTCGACGAGGCATACGCGTGGATGACAAATCAGCGCGAGCTATGGGAGCGCAAGCTCGACACCGTCGATCAGTACCTGCGCGAGCAGAGAAAACACCAGCAGCCCCAGCAGGGAGCGCCACAGCAAGAGAACAACCCAGCGAAGGAGTCGAAATGACCGAGATAACCAAGCCGAACGAGACCAGCCTGCGTTTGCAGCGCACATACGACGCCCCCGCCGAGGACGTGTTTGACGCGTGGACCAATCCCGAGGTGCTGCGACGCTGGTGGAAGGCGAACCCCGCATGGATCACGCCTGTCGCCGAGGTCGATCTGCGCGTCGGCGGGCGCTATCGCATCTCGATGGAAGACCCCGAGAGTGGCAAAAAATACACGGCAGAGGGCGAGTACAGCGAGGTGAGCCGCCCCACTCGGCTCGTCTACAGCTGGCAGTGGGAACAGGAAGATGGCGAGCTCGGCCACCCGAGCACTGTGGCGGTCGATTTTCGCAGCGAGGGGGAGCTAACGACGGTCGTGCTCGAACACACGGGCTTCGAGTCACTGGAGTCTCGCGACTCGCACGGACACGGCTGGGAAGGCGTGCTGGAGGCATTCCAGACGCATCTCAACGAGCGCGCTGCACAGACGTCCTGACAGACCCTCGCAATGCCGGTCGGGGCCCGATAAGGCACTTCCGATGGCTAGCGCGGACAAAACACACACAAACAAACCAACAGAAGGAGCAAGAAGATGGCGAACTACCTACTGGCATACACGGGTGGCGGCATGGCGGCGACAGAGGCCGAGCGCGAACAGGCGATGGCCGCCTGGGGGCAGTGGT
Source organism: Solirubrobacteraceae bacterium (assembly GCA_035603375.1). Lineage (GTDB taxonomy): Bacteria > Actinomycetota > Thermoleophilia > Solirubrobacterales > Solirubrobacteraceae > Palsa-744. The sequence continues at coordinate 9,348 of DATNKN010000403.1, read as the reverse complement.
TTGGAAAGCTTGGCTCGGCGGTCGTCGCGCCCGGTAACCCAATCGGCGCATCCACGTCCGTGAGCGCCTCCGGCGGCAATGGCGCGGCGGGGTCCGGGTTGACCGGCTACTCGGTTATCACCGCCGACAGCCTCGACGCGGCGGCAGGCCTCGTCACCGACTGCCCGATCATCGCCGCGGGCGGCAAGGTGGACGTGTACGAGACGATCGAGGTCATGTAGCCACTCCGCGTTCTATGTGCGGGACGGTCGCCACGAGCGCACGCGGGCGGCCGTCCCTATAGGGTTCCGACGCCCCGTCCCTCAAGCCATCAAGGACGCGATGAGATTCTTCGAGTATGAGGCGCGCGAGGTAGTCAAGCGCGCCGGTATCCCGGTAACCGACTACGGCTTCACCACAGACGCGGCCGAGGCCAAGCAGATCGCTGAGCGCATCGGCGGCCCCACCGTGATCAAGTCCCAGGTGCTCACCGGCGGACGCATGAAGGCGGGCGGCGTGAAGTTCGCCGACACGCCCGACGAGGCCGAGGCCCATGCCCGCGACATCCTCGCGCTCGAGATCAACGGGCATATGCCGCGCGGCGTGCTCGTGGACCCGAAGGCCGAGGTCGCCCAGGAGTACTACGCGGGAGTCGTGTGGGACGGCACCCGCAAGCAGCCGGTGATGATCTTCTCGCCCGTGGGGGGCATCGACATCGAGCAGGTCGCCGAGGAGCAGCCCGACAAGGTGGGCCGCCGGCACTTTTCGAACATCTTGCCGCTGAGCGACTTCCAGGCCAAGGAGGTGATCGCCTCCACTGGCGTCACCGGCTCGGCGCTCAACAAGCTCGTGCCGATCGTTACCCGCCTCGCGAAGCTGTTCGTGGAGAACGACATGACGCTGGCGGAGATCAACCCGCTCGGGCAACTCAAGGACGGATCGTTCGTGGCGCTCGATGCGCACATGGACATCGAGAACGAGGCGCGTGGCCGCCACAAGAAGCTGCTCGCCGATCTAGGCGTGGGCGACGAGGAGACACGCCAGGCACGCGAGGCCACGCCCTTCGAGCTGGCGGGCGAGCAGGTCGACGCCACCGACCATCGCGGCGTGGCCGGCAACGTCACCGAGTTCGACGGCAACCTCGGCCTTGTGATCGGAGCCGGCGGTGGCTCGCTGACGCTGTTCGACGCCGTACGAGCCCACGGCGGCAAGCCGGCCAACTACTGCGAGATCGGCGGCAACCCGTCGGTTGCGAAGGCCTGCGGACTGGCCAAGCTCGTGTTGCAGAAGCCCGGCGTGGACAAGATCGCCGTGATGATGTCAATCGTGTCCAACACGCGCGTGGACATCGTTGCGCGCGGTGTGATCAAGGCCTGCCTGGAGCTGAACATGGACCCAGCCGAGAAGATCGCGATCTTCCGCATCCCGGGAGCATGGGAGGAGGAGGGCTTCAAGATCCTCGAGAAGTACGGCGTGGACTATGCCGACCGCAGCGTGTCGCTAAACGAGGCCGCACGCAGAGCTGTTGAGAAGATCCAAGGAGTGGCGGCATGAGCATTCTCATCGACGCAGACACAACGTTCATCGTCCAAGGCATCACCGGCCGCGAGGCCGTCAACCTGACGAGGGAGTGCCTGGACTACGGCGCCGGCGCGAAGGTCGTCGGCGGCGTCACGCCTGGGCGCCTCGGCCGCGAGGTCCACGGCGTGCCCGTGTTCGACACGGTCGCCCAGGCGGTCGCCCACCACGGCGAGCCGATCTACGGCTCGGTCGTGACGGTCCCCCCCGCCTTTACCAAGGACGCGGTGTTCGAGGCGATCGAGAACGGGATCAAGCTGATCGTGATTGTCACCGAGCGCATCCCGCGCCGCGACGTGGCGGAGATGGTCGAGCTGGCGACGCTCAGGGGCGCACGCATCATCGGGCCGAACTGCCTTGGCATCATCGTGCCCGACGTGATCAAGATGGGCGGCATCGGCGGCCCCGCGCGCAACGCCGCCCAGGCCTACACGCCGGGCCCAATCGGCGTGATCTCGCGCTCGGGCGGCATGACGACCGAGATGTCCTCGACGCTCAGCGCCGCCGGCCTCGGCCAATCCACGGCCGTGTCGATCGGCGGAGACGCGATCATCGGCTCCTCCTACGCGGAGTTGATGCCGCTGTTTGAGGCCGACGAGCAGACTCAGGGCATCGTCATCTACACCGAGCCCGGCGGGCGCATGGAGGCCGAGCTGGCACGCTGGGTCACCGAGAACAAATCGCGTCTGCCGATCGTGGCGTTCATGGCGGGACGCTTCATGGACGAGATGCCGGGCATGAGCTTCGGCCACGCCGGCACGATCGTGGAAGGCAAGGAGGACACTGCCGGTGAGAAGATTGCGCGCCTCGCGCAGGCCGGCATCACCGTCGCCGAGCGGATCGAGGACATCCCCGGCCTGATCCAGTCAAAGCTCTCCGAAAGGAGTCCGGCATGAGAGCCGATGGAATCTTCATCGCGGTCGAGATATCCGACGCGGCGGCATCCGACACAGCGCTCGCCGCGAAGCTGACCGAAGCGTGTCCGGTGGACATCTTCGCCCAGACCGCCGAGGGCACACTCGAACTCGTGCAGAGCAACCTCGACGAGTGCGTGCTGTGCGGCCTGTGCCTCACCGCGGCGGGGGGGTGGGACCCTATCCCGCTTGAGATCGTCAAGCTCTACGACGACAACGCGACGCTCGCGCCTGCCTGAGCCTCTACAGCAGTTCTTAGGAGAGCCTTACGCACCGGGGCGAGACTCTCGACCGAGCGCTATGTTAGAAACACTAACCGTGCGCTAACGGTTCCCAATCTCCCGGGAGGTGTGCTTCCCACCCGATGGACACAAGCCCGAACGTGATATGGCAGGATGGCTCGCTCTCGCGAGAGCAGCGCTGGCGGGCACTGGATGCCCGGGGCGCGACGATCTGGATCACCGGCCTGCCCTCCTCGGGCAAGTCCACACTGGGCGCCGCTGTCGAGGAGCGCCTGGTCGAGCATGGCCGCAGCGCCTACCTGCTCGACGGCGACAACCTGCGCTGCGGTATCTGCGGCGACCTCGGCTTCAGCCGCGAGGACCGCGAAGCGAACGTCGGTCGAGTCGGCGAGCTGGCCCGCCTGTTCGCCGACTCGGGAGCGATCGCCGTGGTGGCGCTCGTCTCCCCCTACGAACACACGCGCCGCGAGGTTCGAGAACGCCATCGGGGCGATGCGCTGCCGTTCTTCGAAGTCTTCGTGGACACGCCCGTCGCGATGTGCGCGGAGCGCGACCCCAAGGGCCTCTACGCGCGCGCACGCGCCGGCAACCTTGATGGCTTCACGGGCGTGGACGACCCCTACCAGCCACCCCGTGCTCCCGAGCTGCGTCTATCCCCGGCGCTTGCCCTGCCCGCCGCGGTGGACGCGGTACTCGATCTGCTCCACCCAGCAGCCGCGCGTGAGGTGGTTACCAGCGGAGCAGCATCAGCCCGACGGTAACTCCGGGGCCCACCGTTACCATCAGTCCAAGATCCCCTGCCTGCGGCGCGCGGCGTTCGACCGCCCGCTGCATCACGTAGAAGATCGACGGCGTGCCCATGTTGCCGTGCTCGGACAGCACGTCATAGCTGGCCGCGACGTCCTCGCGGGAGAGGTCGAGCGCTTCCTGCACGCTCTCGATGATGCGCCGCCCGCCTGGGTGCACGAGCCAGTGATCGATCGCCGCGCGCTCCAAGCCGCTTGCGCCAAGGAAATCGTCTACCAGCTCGAGCAAGCCGTCACTGGCGACGTCGGGAAGCTCGCGGATCAGGTGCAGGTAGCTGTCCTGCGGCGTGAGCTGCATCCGCACGGCGCCGAGCGTGCCCGCCACCTGGTGGACCTTGGAGGCGAGCACCGCCGGACCGGCCGCGCCCGCGGGCGCCTCGTCGAACTCGATCAAGGCCGCCGCGCAACCGTCGCCGAAGATCGAGGAGCCGACCGTCTTGCTGCGCTCGTCGTCCTCGGCTGCGCCCATCAGTATCCCGGTCATGCTCTCGGCCGCGAGCACGAGCGCCTTCTTGCCAGGCCGATCGCGCAGGGTCTGCGAGGCGAGCCTCACGAGCGGCACAGCGCTCGCGCAACCGACGCCCACGACGTGGTACTTGTCGGTTGCGGGGTCCATCTCGTAGTGATCCACGAGCCGGTGAGCGATCGTCGGCCCGCCGAGCGAGTAGAGCGTGGCGCTTACCACCACGCCGATATCCGCTGGATCGATGTCCAGCTCGTCGATCGCTCGCACCGCATAGCCGAACAGGTGCTCCTCGATCGCGTGCGTGCGGCCCTGGACGGTCGTCGCGAGAAAGTCGTCGGTCAGCGTGAGGCTGCGACGCTGCACGCCGCAGCGACTGAAGATGCGCTGGGCGAACTCGTCGCCTGAGAGGCCAAGCAGGCCGAGCACGTCGCTCTGGGTGAACGAGGTCTCCGGACCGGCCAGCGCAAGACGGCTGATGTGCGCGAGCCCGGGCGTTTGCTCGTCCCACGCGAGCGACCGATCCCGCAAGCCGGGGAGGTCGGCTATAGCCTTCAAGGTGGACCCCCTGGATTGTCTTGGTTGGAAGGGCGGGCTGAACGGGCGGATGTAAATGCGAGGATACGTGAGCAACCCGTCGGCAACCGCGAAAGAGCGGCTCCTCGCCAGCGTTTCTTCATAGACTCTTCATCCTATCGACATGTTTCTTCACAAACCCTTCGACAGGCGTCCATGATTAGCCTGCAGGGACCACTACATCCATGGAGCCTGGAGGGACGCAGATGAAGGTGATCGGAGCCGGAATGCCGCGCACGGGCACGCTGACGCAGAAGGTGGCGCTCGAGACGCTCGGCTTCGAGCCTTGCTACCACTGGGTCAACCTCATCGCCGACCTCGACCAGGTGGACGTGTGGAACCGCGCGCTCGACGGTGGCGAGGAATGGGAGGAGGTGTTCGCCGACTCCCAGGCCACGGTGGACTGGCCCGGCGGCTACTTCTGGCGCGAGCTGATGGACTTCTACCCCGATGCCAAGGTGCTGCTCAGCGTGCGTGACCCCGCGAAGTGGGAGCCCAGCTTCAGGGAGACGATCTGGAACATGTGCTACGGCGAGTCGCTGATCCGCCTGCTCTCCAGCGCCCGCGCCCAGGTCGATCCGCGCTGGGCTCGCTATCTGAAGCTGGTCGAGCGCATGTTCTGGATCGAGCAGGCGCCGTTTGCCGCCGGGCACGAGCTGCCCGAGCAGCTGATCGCCGGCTTTGAGCGCCATAACGAGCTGGTCAAGGCGACGGTGCCGTCCGAGCGCTTGCTCGTGTGGAGCGTGAGCGAAGGCTGGGAGCCGCTGTGCGAGTTCTTGGATGTGCCGGTACCGGCCGGGCCGCTACCTCATGTCAACGACCGCGAGACCTTTCTCGGACGGGTCATCGACGGTGCGCTTGGGGCGCTGCAAACCTGGCGCGCCGGCGAGACGGACGCACAGACTGCCGCGACGGCCTAGCTGGTAGCGGCCGTCTGGCATGAACAGAAACCGGCTCCTCCTTGCCACGCTCATAGCCGCGGCCGCAATCGCCGTGGCGGTCGTGCTGGCCACGGGTGTCCTGTCCGGCGCCGGCAAAAAGGCGCGTGTCGCGTCCTCGCCCTCGTGCCTGCCGAGCACCCTGAACCACAGTGCCCAGCTGGCGGGGCTGCCCGTCGATGTGTCGCCGGCGCCGGAAACCGACACGGCCAACCCCCGTACGCAAATCAGCTTCCTGGGTGTGCCGAGCGCCGAGATTCGCGAAGTGTCGGTCGTCGGTCAGCGCAGCGGTGCCCACACTGGCCAGCTGCGGTCCTATTCCCAGGGCGACGGCGCCAGCTTCCTGCCCAGCACGCCGTTCGATGCCGGCGAGCGCGTGACGGTGAGCGCAACCATCGACACCGGCCAACCCGAGGCGAGCGCGAGCAGCCAGGCCCGGGCAACCGCAAGCGAGAAGCGGGTGTCCTTCGCCTTTCGCGTAGACACCCCCTACTCGACCGCGGGCGCGCCGCCGTTTCCCAACCCACAGGCGACGCCGGCCGACTATCAGAGCTTCGACACGCTGCCCGGCACCCAGGCCCCCGTCCTGAGCGTCACCGTGCCCGATCGCGACCCAAGCGCAGGCGACATCCTCACCACGAACGGGCCCGGGCCGGGACAATACGGCCCACTGATCTATACGCCCAAGGGCCGGCTCGTGTGGTTTGACCGTCTGCCCAAAGGCGAAACCGCCGAGGACCTGAACGTGCAGAGCTATGAAGGCCAGCGCGACCTCACCTTCTGGCACGGCAAGGTGCTCTCGCTGGGCTTTGGACAGGGCGAAGACGTCGTGCTCAACTCCCACTACCAGGCGGTCGCCAGAGTCGCGGGCGGCAACGGGCTGCAGGCCGACCTGCACGATTTCCAGATCGTCCCCAACGGCATCTCCTATACGACGGCCTTCAACGCGATCCGCTGCAACCTCTCCCCCCTTGGCGGGGCGCGCGACGGGGTGATCCTCGACACCGCGGTGCAGGAGATCGACATGAAGACGGGCCTGGTGCGCTGGGAATGGCACAGCCTCGACCACGTCGCCGCCTCGGAGTCTGAGACCGAAACACCGAAGACCGCGACACCGTGGGACTGGTTTCACATCAACTCGATCGATGTGGAGGGTGGGGAGGCCAATCAATCCGGGAACGTGTTCATCTCGGCGCGCAGCACCTGGGCCGGCTATCAACTGCAGGGCGGCAGCGGCAACATCCTCTGGCGCCTGGGCGGCCTGAAAAGCTCCTTCAAGATGGGCCCAGGCACCGAAACGGCGTGGCAGCACGACGGTCGCATCCTGTCCAACGGAGATGTCACGTTCTTCGACGACGGCTCCAACCCGCCCATCCACCGGCAGTCGCGCGGTCTGCGCATCGTGCTGGACTTCAAAACACACCAGGCGCGTCTGCTCGCCGCCTATACGCACCCCAGCCCGCCGCTGCTCGCCCCCAGCCAGGGCAACATGCAAACGCTGGCCGACGGCAACGCCGTCGTGGGCTATGGCGGGGTACCGGCGATCAGCGAGTTCGCCCCAGGCGGATCGCTCCTCTTCGATGCCCATCTGCCGCTGGACATGTCCTTCTACCGCGCCTACCGCTTCCCCTGGAGTGGGCGTCCGACAAGCCCGCCGGCGGCGCTCGTCAACCTCAACGACACGGGAGAAGACACGATCGTGCACATGAGCTGGAACGGCGCCACCGAAGTCGCTTCCTGGCGTGTGCTCGCGGGCGAACGCCCTGAAACCCTGACGGCACGGGCGACGATCCCTGCCAGCGAATTCGAAAGCTCGACGGTGCTGCCCAAGAAGTACGCCTACGCACAGGTGCAGGCGCTCGATTCCGCCGGCCACGTTCTGGGCACCTCGAAGCCCACCAAGCTAACGACATACGCCGCCGCGCTGCCGAGCGCTGGGCAGTCGCAATGACGCGAACCGCCGGCGGGCGCCAGCGCACACGAGTCGGAATGCCGGCTGCCGCCCCGGCCAACGTGGTGTTCAGTAGGCCGGTTTGGTGGAGTGCTTGTGCGGTGCGGCGTTCGTCGTACTCGTCGTTGCACCGGTCGACGTGGAGGTCGAGCTGCTCGTTGTTTTGCCGCCGCACCCTGCCACCGCCAGAGTGGCCGCGAGGACGGCCAGCAGCGTTAGCATGGCGGCCAGTGACGTCAGTTTCATCGACCGGCCTCCTCTCGTCGCTCACTTGCTTGCCCCCAGTCATGGGCGGTACCCATAGGGCCAAGGATTTCGGCGCCCACCCTACCAGGCGCCAATCTCGGAAATGAGCACAGTGGCGCCAACCGGCCCGCAGGCGGCCGACCCGCAATCCCTCAAGCGCACCCTGGGCTCGCGCGAGGCATGGCTGCTGGGCGTGTGCTGCGTGGCGCAGTTCATGGTGATTCTCGACCTGAGCATCGTCAACGTCGCGCTGCCCTCGATCCAGCTGAGCCTCGGCTTCACGGCGCCCGAACTGCAGTGGATCGTCGATGCCTACGCGATCACTTTCGCGGGTTTCCTGATGCTCGGCGGGCGCGCCGCCGACCACTTCGGCCAGCGCAGGATGTTCGTGTTGGCGCTGCTCGTATTCGGGCTCGCTTCGTTGGCGGGCGGCATCGCGAACGATCGCGCAACGCTTGTCGCCGCTCGTGCCATGCAGGGTTTCGGCGGCGCGCTGATGGCGGCCTGCTCGCTGGCCGTCATTACCTCATCGTTTGCTCCCGGGCCCAAGCTCAATCGCGCGATCGGCGCGTGGGCGGCGATGAACGGGCTCGGCGGCGCCGCGGGGATGCTGTTCGGTGGGCTCATCACGCAGGAGCTCAGCTGGCGCTGGGTGCTTTTGATCAACCCTCCGATCGCGATCGCGGCCGCCGCGGTCGCCTACATCGTTGTCAGCGAGCGCCGCCGAGCCCCGGGACGCACGTTTGACCTGGCCGGCGCATTGACGCTCACGATCGGCCAGATGGTGCTCGTGTTCGGGGTCGTGGAAGCGGGGTTGGCCGGCTGGGACACGCTGGCAGCGCTCGGCCCGATCTTCGCCGGCATCGCCCTGCTCGCGGTGTTCGGCGTGATCGAGACGCGTGTGGCGAGCGAACCGCTGATCCCGTTCAAGGAGCTGACCAGGCCACTGCGGATCGCCAACAACATCGTGCTGCTGTTCAGCGCCTCGCTGTTCCCGATGTGGTTTGTCAGCTCGCTCTACCTGCAACAGGTGCTGGGCCTCTCCCCGCTGCACACGGGCCTGATCTTCCTGCCGATGACCTTGATGATCATGCTGGTCGCTTCGCGCACCGGCAAGCTCGTCAGCCATTTCGGGGTGCGCCCCGTGCTCGGCGGCGGGCTGGTGATGCTGACTGCCGGGATGCTGCTGCTCGCGCGCGTCGGGTCGAGCGGTAGCGCGATCGTCTACATCATGATTCCGGGCCTGCTGACCGCGGCGGGCATCGCGATGTCGATCGTGCCGTCCACGATCGCTGCCACGCAGGGCGCCAAGGAGGGGCAGGCGGGCCTTGCGTCGGGCCTTGTCAACACCTCGCGACAGATCGGCGGCGGGCTCGGCTTGGCGGTGCTGGTGACGCTTGCGACCCAGCGCTCGAGCCACCTGATCGGCACGGGCGCGCTCGTGCCTCAGGCGCTGACCGACGGCTTCAGGCTCGCTTACTTGATCGGTGCCGGCCTGGCCGCAGCAGCGGCGCTGGTCACGTTCACGGCGATGAAGAAGCCGGCGGCGGCGACTGTGGGATCGGGGGGGGCACTTCCGTCGGGCCCAGCGGCCCCGGCTGGCTCGGCGCGTCGCCTCGGGCTCGCCGTCGTCGCCGTCGTCGCGGGCTTCCTCG
>DATNKN010000230.1:0-8293 GCA_035603375.1 Solirubrobacteraceae bacterium | reverse complement strand
GACGCGCCCCTGGGCGAGCAGGTTCAAGCGTCGTCCGTCCGCGAGCGTGTGCTCCTCCACCAGCGGCAGCGCCTCGCGGCGGCCGCCGACGGCGAGCGCGCGCAGATCCTCGATCTTGATCTCAACGTCGAAATGTCCCGCGTTGGCGAGCACCGCGCCGTCCTTCATGCGCTCGAAATGCTCGTGACGCAAGACCTCGCGACCGCCCGTAACCGTCACGAACACATCACCGCGCTCGGAGGCCGCCAGCGCGCCCATCACCTCGTAGCCCTCCATGCGCGCCTCCAGCGCCCGTAGCGGGTCCACCTCGCACACGATTACCGACGCCCCAGCCCCGCGCGCGCGCAACGCGACCCCGCGTCCGGTCCACCCGTAGCCGAGCACCACCACCGTGCGGCCGGCGAGCAGCAGGTTCGTGGCACGCAGAATCCCGTCGATCGTCGATTGCCCGGTGCCGAAGCGATCGTTGAACGCACGCTCGGTGCGCGACTCGTTGACCGCCAGCATGGGACACGCGAGCGTGCCGCGCTCCGCGAGCGCCCTCACCCGCAACAGTCCCGCGGTCGTCTCCTCGGTGCCTCCGAGCATCTCGGCGGCGCGTGCTGGCGCGGACTCGTGGATCGCCGCGATGAGATCGGCGCCATCATCGATCGTGACCGCGGGAGCGCTCTGGACGAGCTTGCGGACGTGCTCGCCATACTGCTCGGCGCTCTCACCACGCTCTCCGAGGACGGTGGCGCCGTAGCGCTCGGCCAACGCCGCCGCGACGTCGTCCTGCGTTGAGAGCGGGTTGGCGGCGCACAGTGCCACCTGTGCACCCCCAGCGATCAGGGCACGCACCAGATTGGCCGTCTCGGCGGTCACGTGCAAACACGCCGCCACGCTCACGCCGTCAAGCGGCCGCTCGCGCGCGAAGCGCTCGCGCACCTGCACGAGCACCGGCATCTGCGCGTCGGCCCAGTCGATCCGCGCCTGGCCGCTGTCAGCCTCGCCTGAGATGGCCTGTCCTTTCAGCGCGAAGCGATGATCGCGCCGATCCCGCTCTAGTAGCGGTAATGGTCGGGCTTGTACGGGCCATTCACAGGCACACCAATGTAGGCCGCCTGCTCGTCGCTGAGCTTTGTCAGTTTCACGCCGAGCGCGTCCAGGTGCAGGCACGCGACCTTCTCGTCCAGGTGCTTGGGGAGCACGTACACGCGCTTCTCATACTCGTCGTTCTTTGAGAACAGCTCGATCTGGGCGATCGTCTGGTTGGTGAACGAGTTGCTCATCACGAAGCTCGGGTGGCCGGTGGCGTTGCCGAGATTCAAGAGACGCCCCTCGGAGAGCATGATGATCGCGTGACCGTCTGAGAAGACCCACTCGTCCACCTGCGGCTTGATGTTGATGCGCTCGATCCCAGGCGTCTTGGTCAGCCCGGCGATGTCGATCTCGTTGTCGAAATGACCGATGTTGCCGACGATCGCCTGGTGCTTCATGCGCGTCATGTGAGCGGCGGTGATGATGTCCTTGTTGCCGGTCGTCGTGATGAAGATGTCGCCCGTCTCGATGACATCCTCAAGCGTGTTCACCTCATAGCCCTGCATCGCCGCCTGCAGCGCACAGATCGGGTCGATCTCGGTGATCACCACGCGCGCGCCCTGCCCGCGCAGCGATTCGGCGCAGCCCTTGCCGACGTCGCCGAAGCCGCACACGACCGCCACCTTGCCGCCGATCATCACGTCGGTGGCGCGGTTGATGCCGTCGATCAGCGAGTGACGGCAGCCGTAGAGGTTGTCGAACTTCGACTTGGTGACCGAGTCGTTGACGTTGATAGCGGGGAAGAGAAGCTCGCCGCTCTCCACCATCTGGTAGAGCCGGTGCACGCCCGTGGTGGTCTCCTCGGTGACGCCCTTAATGCCCTGGCCGATCTTCGTCCAGCGCTGCGGGTCTTCCTCCAGCGAGCGCGTGAGCAACGAGAGCACGACCTGGAACTCCTCGGACTCAGCCGAGGCCGGATCGGGCACGACGCCAGCGGCCTCGTACTCGGTGCCCTTGTGCACGAACAGCGTCGCGTCGCCGCCGTCGTCGAGGATCATGTTGGGACCCTCCACGCCAGACGTTCCGTCCTCACCCGGCCAGCGCAACGCGCGGTCGGTGCACCACCAGTACTCCTCAAGGCTCTCACCCTTCCAGGCGAACACTGGCACGCCACGCGGGTCCTCGGGCGTGCCGTCTGGGCCCACCGCCACCGCCGCGGCGGCGTGGTCCTGGGTGGAGAAGATGTTGCAGCTGCACCAGCGCACCCGCGCGCCCAAAGAGGTGAGCGTCTCGATCAGCACGGCCGTCTGGATCGTCATGTGCAGGGAGCCAGTGATGCGCGCGCCGGCAAGCGGCTGGGCGGCGGCATACTCGCGACGGATCGACATGAGCCCGGGCATCTCGTGCTCGGCCAGCGTTATCTCCTTGCGTCCGAACTCGGCGAGCGAGAGGTCGGCGACCTTGAAGTCGGTGTCGGTGAGTGTTGCTGTGGGGGTCATGCGATCTCCATGGTCGTGTGTGGCTTGGCGGCTGTTAGCAGTCGTTGGTGCTTTTCCTGCTCGAAGCGCAGCCAGTTGGCGGCGCTGACGTGTTCTGGGCGGGCCGGCTCGGATGCGAGCCACCGATCGATCTCCTCGCGCAACACGGGATCGCGGCGCAATCTCAACGCGAAGCCGACCTCACTGAGATCGATCCCTTGGTCCTTGAGTAGTTCGCGCAACGTACTCAGGCGCTGAAGCGCCGCTGGTCCATACAGCCGGTAGCCAGACCCGGAGCGGGCTGGCTCGACGAGCCCGATACTCTCGATGTAGCGAAGCATCCGCGCCGACCAGCCGGTTGTCGCGGCTGCCTCGTTGATTGTCAGCGCATCTACAGCGGCAGTCTGCATCAAGCAGACCTTATCACGACCTTGTCAAGGTTCTAGCGCTTGATGAGATCCGCCTTGAGCTGCTCGATCAGCTTGACCGGACCCGGATCGACGCCGCGCAGGGCCGCGAGGTAGATCGATACGAGATCGCCGAGCAGCACGAGCGAGATGACACGCTCGATCGTCGTCTGACCGCGTGTCTCCAGGCGGAAGCTCACCGAGGCGCTGCCGGCGATCAGCTTCTCGGTGAGGTCCATGCGCTCCTTCACCCGCGGGTGGGCGTCGGAGTCGTCCAGGAACACGGCGGAGAAGCGGCCGACGTCCTGGGCGCCCTCCCAACCCTCCAGCTCGTTGTGGTCGAGCTCTGGAAGCTCATGCGCGAAGGCGGGCTGCTTGGAGTTCTCGTTGATCTGAGTCTTCCAGCGATAGGCGATCGGCACCGTCAGCCCGGCGCCCGCGATCACGGGCGCGGTGCCGAGCAGTCCGCGTGCCGTGCTCTTGGCGAGCGAGTCCTCGGGCGAGTCGGGTCCCCACTCGGCAACCAGCTGCTCGGTGTGGGAGGCGGCCACGTCGATCTCCGAGGTCAAGCGTGGGCCTGCACCGCACAGTGCGGCGACCTCCAGCGCGGCGACCGTCATGTACGCGACCGCGCCGCGCGGCTGAAAGCCTCCCGGGAGCGGGATCACCGGCACGCCGTCCTCGCGCGCCATCTCCGCGAGGCGCCCGCCGGTGGTGACCACCACGCGCTGAGCACCGAGCGCACCGGCGGACTCGTAGCAGGCGAGCGTCTCCTCGGTGTTGCCGCTGTAGCTCGCGCACAGCACCGTCGTGTCGGGCGTCGTCCACGGCGGCAGCCCGTAGGCGCGCGTCACGAAGATCGGTCGCGAGGCGTGATCGCCGAGCGCGGCGCGGGCGAGCGCGCCACCGATCGCCGAGCCGCCCATACCGGCCACGACGAGGCCGGCGGGGGTGTCCCACTCCGCCATGATCGCCGACTCCACACGCCACAGCGCGTCGCGCAGGTGCTCGGGCAGCGAGAGCACGTCGGCCAGCTGGGCGGACGTGTCCACGCGAGCTATCGCCTCGCGTGAGAGTGCGTCGGTGGTCGGGGTGGCGGCGCCGCCGACTTCGCTCATCTGCTCGTCTCCTGTCGATGGTGGGCCGGAGGTTCGCGCCAGCATACCTGGCGCGCGCGAAGCCGGGCAGGACCCTCGGCTCGCACTGGACGCGACAGGCGCATGCGTTCAGTCGCGCGCGGCATACGCCGCGCGACACAGCAGCGAAGCCCGCCCGAACCACGGGCGAGTGCTCCTAGAACTTGATCGCTCCGTCGGGTAGCGCCACGCCGGGGAACACTCGCGCGCCACCGGCGATCGTGTTCTCGGCGCCGATCGTGACTCCCTCGCCGAGCACGGCGCCGTCCAGGATGTGCGTGCCCGCGCCGATGCGACACCCCGCCGCCACGATGCAGTCGCGCAGCGTGCAGTTCTCGCCGATCTCCGTGCCGTTGAGGATCACGGCACGCTCGACAGTGCTACCAGCGCCGATCTTCACGTCGTGGCCGAGCACGACGAGACTGCCGACGTGCGCGCCCTCGGCAACGCTCGCGCCCGCCTCGATCACGGCGGGCGGAATCGCGCGTCCGCTCACGAGCGCGTCCTCGGACACCGACATGTAGCTGTCGCCGAGACGCTCGCGCACCGCCGTTTGGACATTGCCCTCGAGAATGTCGAAGGTTCCCTGCAGGTAGCGGGCGGGCGTGCCAATGTCGAGCCAGTAGCTATCCGATGGGTAGCCGTACAGGCCGGCGCCGATCAGTCGCGGCCACACCTCGCGCTCGATCGACACGTTGCGCTCCGCAGGCACCAGCTCAAGGATCTCACGCTCCAGCACGTAGGCACCCGCGCTGATCAAGTTCGTGGTGATCCGGTCGGAGCTTGGCTTCTCCACAAAATCCTTCACGGCACGATCGTCCTCCAAGCGCACCAGGCCGTAGGCGCTGGGGTCCTCGACGGGCACCAGCGCGAGCGTCGCCCTGGCGCCGGTGCGCTCGTGCTGGGCGATCTGCTCGGTCAGATCGATGTCGGTGAGCACGTCCCCGTTCATCATCAGAAAGCGCTCGTCCAGCAGCGACTCGGCGTACTTCAGCGCGCCGGCCGTGCCACGCGGGTCGGGCTCCTCGACAAAACGCAACTTGATTCCGTAAGCGGAGCCATCGCCGAGCACGTTGCGCACGCTGGTGGCAAGAAAGCCGCAGGACATGATCACGTCATCGATGCCGTGCTCGCGCAACCACTCGAGCATGTAGGAGATGAACGGCCTGTCCACGAGCGGCACGACGGGCTTGGGCACTGTCGAGGTAAGCGGGCGCAGGCGCGTACCCTCACCGCCGACGAGGATGACGGCTTGCATCAGACGCCTCTACCAATTCCCTCGTAGAGGAGACCGACAGCCCGCACGGCCTCGCCGTCGAGCGCGTTGCGTCCGTCGATCAGCAGGTTGCCGCGCATCGCGCGGGCGACCTCGCTCCATTCGAGCTGTAGGAACTCGGGCCACTCGGTGACCAGGATAACCGCGTCGGCGCCCTCGATGACGTCAAGTGCCGAGTCGCCGTAGTCGAGTTGTGGCATCAGCGCCCGCGCGGCCTCCTCGGCGATCGGGTCGAACGCGCGCACGTGCGCACCCTCGGCCTGTAGTCGCGCGGCGAGCACGAGCGAGGAGGCGCCGCGCATATCGTCGGTGTTGGGCTTGAACGCGAGTCCGAGCAGCGCCACGCGCCGGCCGGCAAGCTCCCCCAGGTGGCGGCTCAGCTTTGAGACCACCCGGCGCTTTTGCAGCTCGTTGACCTCGATCACCGCGTTGAGCAGCTGGAAGTGGTAGCCGGAGTTGCCGGCGAGCAACTTCAGCGCGCTGACGTCCTTGGTGAAGCAGCTGCCTCCATATCCGAGTCCGGCCTGCAGGAACTTGGGGCCGATGCGATTGTCGAGGCCCATTCCGCGCGCGACCTCGACAACGTCGGCGCCAAGCACCTCGCACACGTTGGCGATCTCGTTGATGAAGGAGATCTTCGTCGCGAGAAACGCGTTGGCGGCGAGCTTGATCATCTCCGCGCTCGCCACGTCGGTGCTGAGGAGCGGAGCCGCAAATGGCTCATACAGCGCCTCAACGGCATTCTGCGCCCAGTCGCCGTCGCCGCCGACCACGACACGGTCGGGGTGCAGGAAGTCCGCGACGGCGGAGCCCTCCTTCAGGAACTCCGGACAGGACACGTAGCTGAAGCCCGACTTGCCGCGCTCTTTGAAGATCCGCCGAATGTTGGCACCGGTGCCGCACGGCACGGTCGACTTCATCACGAGCGCGTGGCCATCGGGCGTGGGCATCGAGTCCACGACGGCGTGGACCGCCGAGAGGTCCGCGTCGCCTGAGTGCGTGGGCGGCGTGCCGACCGCGACGAACAGCAGTCGCGCGTGCTCTAGCGCGGGCGCAAGCTCGGTGGAGAAGTGCAGGCGCTCGCGGTTCTTCGCCATCAGCTCGGCGAGACCCGGCTCGTAGATCGGCACCTCGCCGCGCTCCAGACGCGCGATCTTCTCGGCGTCGACATCTACGCACCACACCTCGCTGCCAAGCTCGGCGAAGCCGACGGCGGTTACGAGCCCAACGTAGCCGGTGCCGATCACCCCGATCGGCTCGCGCTCAGCGCTCACGTCGCCGCGCCAAGTCGGTCTGCGCGCCTCGGCGCCCTTGCACACTCATGACGCCGGGAAGGCTAGCTTGTGTGAGCACGCGAGGTTGACCGGCGCACTGCGCGCTATGCCGAAACAGCGAGAAACGCCTCGTAGCGCTTGATGTCGCGCAGGGCGCGCGCTCGCTCCTCCGAGCCTTCCTCGGCACGCTCGGCCGAGGCGCGGGCGTCGGCGAGCTGCGTCTCGATCGCGGGACGGTCGAGCGCCTCGGGAGCGATCGCCTCCTCCACGAGCACGAGCGCGCGGTTCTCGGCGAACTGCAGATAGCCCTCGGCTTGCGCGAAGCGCACGATCTCAGACTCCGAGCGATACAGACGCAGCTCGGTCGGCTCCAGGCGGGCGAGCAACGGCTCGTGGTTGGCAAGGATGCCGATCGAGCCGACCGTCGTGAAGGTGGAGAGCATCTCCACCTCATCTGAGAACACCTCCCCCTCGGGGGTGAGCACTTCGACTGGGAACTTGGTGTGCGCCATGATCTATTTCTTGGCCGCCTCTACAACCTCATCGATCGTGCCCTTCAGGAAGAACGCGCTCTCAGGGACCTCGTCGTGCTTGCCGTCGATGATCTCCTGGAAGCCCCTGATCGTCTCCGCGATCGGAACATAGGCGCCGGGCGTGCCCGTGAACTCTTCGGCCACGAAGAACGGCTGGGAGAGGAAGCGCTCGATCCTGCGCGCGCGCTGCACCGTCAGCTTGTCCTCGTCGGAGAGCTCGTCGATGCCGAGGATCGCGATGATGTCCTGCAGCTCCTTGTAGCGCTGCAGGATCTCCTTGACGCGGTTGGCGACGCGGAAGTGGTCGTCACCGAGCACGTCGGCCTTGAGGATCGTCGATGTCGAATCCAGCGGGTCCACCGCTGGATAGATGCCCTTCTCGGAGATCGCCCTGGAGAGCACGGTGGTCGCGTTCAGATGCGCGAACACCGACGCCGGCGCTGGGTCGGTGAGATCGTCGGCCGGCACGTAGATCGCCTGCACCGAAGTCACCGAGCCCTCGCGTGTCGAGGTGATGCGCTCCTGCAGCTGGCCCATCTCGGTCTCCAGCGTCGGCTGATAGCCGACCTGCGAGGGCATGCGCCCGAGCAGCGCGGAGACCTCGGAGCCGGCCTGCACGAAGCGGAAGATGTTGTCGATGAACAGCAGCACGTCCTGGCCCTGGTCGCGGAAGTATTCGGCCATCGTCAGACCGGAGAGAGCGACCCGCATGCGTGCTCCTGGGGGCTCGTTCATCTGGCCGAAGACGAGCATCGTCTTGTCGAGCACGCCCGACTCCTTCATCTCAAGCCACAGGTCGTTGCCCTCGCGCGAGCGCTCGCCCACCCCGCAGAACGCCGACAGCCCGCCATGTTCCTTGGCGAGGTTGTGGATGAGCTCCTGGATCAGCACCGTCTTGCCCACGCCAGCTCCGCCGAACAGACCGACCTTGCCACCCTTGGCGTAGGGAGCGAGCAGGTCGACGACCTTGATGCCAGTCTCGAACATCTCGGTCGTCGGCGTCAGGTCCTCTGCGCGCGGGGCCTCCTGGTGAATGCCTCGGCGCTGGGTGTCCTTGGGCAGCTCCTCACCGAGGTCGATCGTTTCCCCCAACAGGTTGAAGATGCGCCCGAGCAGCGCGGAGACCTCGGAGCCGGCCTGCACGAAGCGGAAGATGTTGTCGATGAACA
>DATNKN010000343.1:0-4525 GCA_035603375.1 Solirubrobacteraceae bacterium | reverse complement strand
CGAGGACATGGGCGCGATCGACCTGGCCGAGGAGGCCGCCCTGCGCGCAGCCGAGCGCGGGCCGACCGACGCGGAGGCGTGGGAGCGGCTGGGCCGGCTACGGTTGGCGCTTGTAGATCGCGAGGGCGCCCTGCGGGCATTTGACCGAGCGCTCAAGCTCGGGGCGAACGGCAGGGTGCATGACCTTGTGGTGCAGGCATTGGCGCTCGAGCCGCGCATGACCCAGACGGCGTAGTCAGGTCACCGCGATCTGGCTAAGCGTCTTCTCGATCTCGGCTGTGAGCAGATACAGGTCGGGATGTTGCCGGTCGTCGTGGTCGAATGGATGAAACCCGAGGCGCTCCCACCAGCGCCGCGCGTTGCTGTTCAAGGCGCTGACCACAACCGCTCGGCAGGCGGCGCTGGCGTTCAGGTCCACCGCGGTCGCGAGCACGTGCGCGACGAGCGCGGTACCGACGCCGTTGCCTGCGTGGCGACGGTCGACGGCGAGGCGTCCGAGCAGCAGTGCGGGCACCGGGTCGGGTGCGCGTTTGGCCATGCCGGGCGGCGCCGCTGAGTGGTCGATGCCTGTCATCGCGATGCTCGCATAGGCGATGACGGTGTCGTGCGCGTCCACGATCACCCAGGTGGCGGCCGTGTCGCGGCGGCGGTTCTGTCCCGCATAGCGGCGCAGCCATTCATCGAGCACCGGCTCGCCCGACTCGAAGCTCGCGCGGTCGTGCCGGCCGCTATCCAGCAGGGTTGGACGGCGAAGCTCAGTCAAGCCAAGTGAGCGTGCGTGGCCGGCGCAGTGCTTCGGCGAGGCGCTCGTTGACTCTTGCGGGGCGTTGCAGCGCCTCGCTGAACGCGCCGGCGGCCTTCGCGTCGAGCCTTATGGTGTGGCGCTCGGCGAGGATCTCCTCCGCTCTGGCCGCGGCGGCCTGCAGTACGAACGCGGATACGTTCAGATGCGATGCGGCGGCCGCCCGCTCAAGCAGCGACTTGTCGCCGGGGTCCACCCGGATCTGCAGACGCTCGTCCTTTACCGTAGCCACGTACTCACAATGGCAGTACATGAGTGGTTTGTCAAGTGACCAGGCATTGGCGCTCGAGCCGCGCATGACCCAGACGGCGTAGTCAGGCCACCGCGCGCAGGTGCCGGTAGGGCTCTCCGGCCAGCTCTCGGGCGAGCGCATCGACGATCGCCTCGTCGCTCTCCTCGCGACCGTCGGTAACGGCGTCGATCACCGCGCGCTTGCGCTCCAGCAGCGTGGCGATGGTTTCGTCGATCGTGCCCGCCGCGAGCAGGTACCAGGCGTTGACCGCGTCCTGCTGGCCGATGCGGTGACAGCGATCCTCGGCCTGGTCGTGCTTGGCGGGCGTCCAATCCAGCTCCAGAAAGGCGACGTTTGAGGACTGCGTCAGCGTGAGGCCCTGCCCGGCGACGGCGAGCGAGCACACGATCAGCTGGTTGCCAGAGGCGTCTGCCGCCTGGAAAGCCTCCACCGAGGCATCCCGCGCGGCGTGGCTGTCGTTGCCGAGCACGTGCAGCGCGTGCGGGAAGCGCTCGACCACCGCACGCTGCACCTCGCGGTGACTGGCAAACACCACGAGGCGCTCGCCGGAGGAGCAGAAGTCGTGGATCCACGCCAGCGCCGCGTGCAGCTTGCCGCGCGCCGCCAGCAGCTTCAGCGCGTTGAGGCGCACGAGCCGCTCCGCGCGTAGCGCGGCGGCTACCTTCGCGTCCAGCTCGCGCAGGTCAAGCGGGCGGCTGCGCAGCCACGCGACCACGTCGCTCTCGGCGAGCCTGTACTCGGGCTCGTTGTCCAGCTCGACCGGCACCACAGCGCGCGTCTTGGCCGGCAGCTGCGGCAGCACGTCGGCCTTCAGGCGCCTGGCGAAGCAGCGCGAGCGCAGGTGCCAGTGCAATCGCACGTGCGCGTCGGCCCCCTTGAAGCGCCGCCCGAACTGCGCGCCCGAGCCGAAGTCGGCGAGCCGCCCGATGATGCGCAGCTGTGCGATCAGCTCGGGTGGGCGATTCATCACGGGCGTGCCCGTCAGCGCGAGCACGAGGCCGTCGTCAGGGATAGCGCCGGCGAGGCGCGCCACCGCCTGGGTGCGCTTGGCGGCGGCGTTCTTGCAGTAGTGCGACTCGTCCAGCACCAGCGCGCGGGGGGAGATACCGGCGAGCGCCGGCCCGCGCGCGGCGAGGATGTCGTAGTTGACGACGGTGATGTCAGCGGCGGGAATGTCGGTTGGGGAGGCGATGTCGGTTGGGGAGGCGATGTCGGCTGAGGGAATGTCGGCTGGGGAGGGAATGGCGGAGGAGGCCCCGGCCGCGGGTGTGTCGGTGGTGTCCCCGTGCGCGGAGGGCATCGCCGTGCTCGACTCGCTCGCGGCGGAGCGCTTGATACCGGTCCCCGCCAGTGCCTGCGCGGTGCGGCCTGGCAGCCAGCGCGCGATCTCCCGCATCCAGTTGAGCTTCAGGCTCGCCGGGCACACGACGATCGCCGGGTACGCGTCGTCGGCCTGTAGGGTCGCGAGCGCCTCGATCGTCTTGCCGAGCCCCTGCTCGTCGGCGAGGAACGCGCGGCGTTGCTCCAGCAGGTAGGCCACGCCCGCGCGCTGAAACGGCTTCAGCTCGCCGCCGAGGCCAGGCACGTCGAGCGTTGCGTCGGTGGCGGCGGAGAGGGCGACGAGGCCGGCGGCGCGCGCGTGCTGCTCGCGGATCTCCTGCAGCACCGCGAGCGCCTCCGGCTCGACCCAGATGTGGCGCTCGGTGAGAAAGCTGTCGAGGTCGCGCACGCAGAAGGGGTCGGCGCGGATCGATGGTAGGTGGCCGTGCTCCCCCCTGCGCGCGCCGCCGCGCGCCGTGCCCGCACGTCGATGCGGGGAGGCGCCGGGGAGCGCCGCGAATGCATCGAGCTGCGCCTCGTCGTGGCCGGCCGCCAGCACAAACGTCGGGTCCTCGTGGATCGCCGACAGTTCCAGCACTGCCGCCGGCACCGGGCGGCCCTCCTTCAGCGCGGCCACGCAGCGCCGTGTCGCCGCGCTCGTAAACGCACGCAGGTTCTCGATTGCCTGCCATGAGTCGAGCGTCAGCGGCACGCTGACCCCGCCCGGCGCGCTGCCGGCGCGATCGCGCAGGTCGGGGGGCAGTCGCGCGGGGTCGCCGAGCAGCAGGAACACCGGCTGCTCCGGTGGCCCGGCGACGTCGACCGTGCCGTGCCAGGTCGTCGCGCGCGCGATCCAGCTCTGTGCGCGCGGCTCGATCCGCGCCATCTCCAAGTGCTCGAGCAGCTCGGCGATCAGGTGCCCGTCGCGCTCGACCGCGGCCAGCGCGCACGTGCCCTCCGGACCCTCTGCCGTGCGCAGGCCGCTGCGCGCGGCCAGCGCGCGCGCCAGCGGGGCGTGCTCAGCGCTCAGCAGCAACCAGTGCTCCTTGCGGCGGTCGCGGCGCAACTCCACGTCGTAATGCATCGCGCCGGGCGTTCCCCCAGCGCTCGGCCCGGGCGCCGGGCGCTGGGAGACCTCGGTCAGCGCGTGCGCGGCATCTTCGCTCAGGCGCAGGTGCCCCGCCTCGGCGGGCAGTGTGTCCACGAGCCGCGCCGCCTGCTCGTCCAGTGGGATCAGCGCGCGGCCCAGCAGCGGCAGCTCGAGTGCGTCGGGATGCTCCAGCAGCGCCGCCACGATCCCCGGCGCGCGATCGGTGGCGAACGTCAGCCACCAGTGCTCGTCCGGCCGCGCCACGTCGAGCACGCACTCGTCGTGCGCGCGGCGCCCACGCTGGCGGGCGAGCGTGCGCGTCAGCTGATCGCTGAGCAGCGGCGGATTGGAGAAGCCCTCGAACAGTCGCGCCAGCGCCTCGGCGCGCTCGGGGTCCAGTGGCACTACCCACGCCCGCTCGGCCGGGTCCCAGCGCCGGCCCGGGATCGCGCGCAGCAGCCGGCGCAAGCCGTCGTCGTAGGGGAAGCGCAGCACCGCTTCGCCCTGCTCGAGCGACGCGTTCAGAAATGCGTCCATAGCCCCAGCACGATAGGCGGCCATGGCGATGGTTGCCGTCTACGCGAGGATGTTCACCGCGCGGGAGACGATAAGCCCGATGGTCACGAGCGACACGAGCGCCTGCACGCCCATCGTGCACTTCGCGATCGGTGTCAGCGGCATCGTGTCGGTTGGCGAAAACGCGGTCGCGTTGGTTAGCGACACATACAGGTAATCGATGAACTTCGGCCGCCACTCCAGTGGCTCGATGCGGTCGTCGGACATCTGCGGAAACAGGAAGTCCGGCGGCCCGTCGTGCCCCGCGGCGCGCTTGCCGGCGCCGCCGCGATCCATCTCCCAGTACCACAGCGCGAAGATCAGGAAGTTCGTCATCCAGATCAGCACGCCCGAGACGATCAGCTCGCGGCCGCTGGAAACTTTGCCCTGCAGCAGCACATGGGTGAGCGCGCCCAGCGAGTACACGTTTGCGGCCCCGACGAACGCGGTCAGGCTGAGCGCCACGCGGCGGCGGCGCTGGTGCTCGTGCTCGAGCTGGCGGGGC
>DATNKN010000341.1:0-8203 GCA_035603375.1 Solirubrobacteraceae bacterium | reverse complement strand
CTCGCGGCTTTCCCCAGGCCCACGCTCGTGGCCCCGAGAGCGCTACTCGCGAAGATCATGGTGGACAGCGAGCCGAGCAGGAGCAATCCCACTCGAGACGTCCTGCGCCCGGTCTTCCGGGGGGAACGGCGCTTGACTGTGAGGGAGTCGCCGGTTGGCGGCTCGTGCTGCGGGGAGACGCCGCGGTGCGCGAGCGTCGTCCGGTGCTGCGATGGGACGCCGCTGTTCATAGGGCGTCTCCTGACTGCGACTTTGACTCGTCGCGATAGAGGGGGAATGGCTCCCCGGTCTCTTCGACCTGTTATGTAACCCGACAGTTCACCGCCTCGGCGTGAGCTGAACGCGTGCGAGCGGACACATGTCGAGCGGGACCTGAGCCAGCGTGCTCGAACTGACGGCTGCTCGGCTGGGAACAAGCGTCAGCTGTGTCGCATGCCACGTCCGCGTCGAGGACGTCCGAGCGGCGTAACGGTCCGGCGCCGGGGCGAGTGCTCGGGCTGAGCAGACTCCGGCTGTGAGTCGGGAGCGGACGGCGTGGACGGTACAAGCGGCACGGCGAGCTCGCGGCGGGAGGAGACTCCGAGCTTGCGATAGATGTTGCGCGCATGGGTGCGGACCGTCTCGACACCCACGTGCAGGGCGAGCGCGATCTGCGCGTTGGAGTGGCCCTGCCGCAACAGCAGCAGCATTTCGGCCTCACGTCTGCTCAGCAAGCCTGCACCCGCAACCAGACCACCGCCAGAACTTGCCGGCGTTCGCGGAATCACCTGAAGTCCCCGCGAGGCGAGATGGATCGCGTTGATCACATCCCGCGATTGGGTGTCCCTGCCAAGACAGGCGCTCGCGCCAAACGCAAGCAGCTGTGCGCACTCGACACGCGCTGGATCGCCCCCGAACAAGACCAGGCGAGTAGCCGGATAGCGGGCGCTGAGCTCCCGAACCTAAGCTGGCTTCCCCAGGGCGCCGATGTCGAGGATCGCCACGTCTGGGCAGTGAGCGCGCAGCACGACACCGATGCGCCTGTGCTCCACGTCAGCGGCGACGATCGCGAGACTCGGATCGCTCTCGATCAGCTCGCGCAACCCTCTGGCAAAGAGATCGTCGAAATGGGCAAGGACTACGGCGATGGGTGTATGTGACGGCATGGGCGTCAGCATGGGCGTGGGCCCGCGCGTATGTACGTATCGGCAGTCAGAACCGCAAGGGTGAGTCCCGTCTCACCCCTCATTCCCCCGCCACTCCCCCCAAGATCACCCGCCTGGGAGGAAGAAGTCGGCGAGCATTGAGCTCAGCATGTAAGGCATGGCTCGTCTGCTCATTGCACTCATCCTCGCAGCACCGCTTCTCCTGCCAGGGTCGGCCGGCGCTCACCGCGATCGGACTCAGAGCGCTCACGCCACGCACACTACGCACCTGCAGACCCCAGCCCTGAAGAACTCAGCAGGGGCCGAGGCTCATGCAACGATCAAGGCCCACAAAGCCATACAGCGCCCGACCACAAACCCTGTGACGCTCGCGGTGCGCCTCGCCGAGCAATACTGGCACGGCGTCCCGGCATGCGGCGCGCCTACGATCGCGACGAGCCCCGATCAACTTCCCGACTCCGACTACGAAACCGTGACGAGCCCCGAACCGGCGGACTCCGTGGTGGAGATGTGGACCGAAGTGCAGGACTGCACGATCACTATCAACGCCTCCCTATGGCCAAGCTGGCGTGAGGACGACGAATCGTTTCAGTGGTTTTGCGATGCGATGACACATGAGGTTGGACACCTGTTCGGCCATCTCGACAGCGGACAGACAAACCCCTCGTCGATCACCTATCCGTTCCTCGACGCGACGAGCCCCAACTTCAACTCTGTTCCCGAGTGTCGGGCGGTCACGCTGCAATACGGTCACGAGCAGATTCGCGACGAAGAAGTAGTGCACCGTCACTAATCAGCCCAGTTGCTGGATCAAGAGGAAGCGGCCGCGGGCTGCACGCCGCCGGCGAGCGGTGTGATCGTGAGCGCCGGCGCGGGAGCGAGTCATGAGCGTCGAGCCGCCCCCAAGACCTCATGGACCTCATGGTGGTCCCACCAGCAGCGCGTTTGGGCGCCTGCCTAAACTTGGTGGTTGCCAGCCCACGGCGACAGACAAGGAGGCTTCCAGGATGACCGAGCACCAGCAGGACGCCGACTCGCCTGCCGCTGATGCGCTACTGCCCTCAGGCCAGTCATCGTCGTCGCGCCAACGCCGAGGGCGGGGGCGGGGGACGCTTGCCCCTGCGCCGAGATCTACCCGGCCTTTTCTTTGCCGATGGTTCGACCATCTACACCTTTAGTACACCCATCAGGATATAAGCCGAACCAATGCCTGGCTATAGAAGCCGGGCCGATTTCGCTAGGTGAGCGCCGGTAGAGTGCACACGGAGATTAGGCAGATGCCCTTGTGATGTAGGCACGCTCGGAGTACAACGAGGAGCCATGAAGACCGTCGAGCGCAAGACGCGACGCTGGAACATGCGCGTAGCCGAGGATGTCGACGCGATCGTGCGCCTAGCAGCGAAGCAGACCGATCGGACGTTGACCGACTTCGTCGTCCAGGCAGCCCGCGCGGTCGCCGAGGACGCCCTCGCCATTCGCCGGGTGTTCCGCCTCGACGAGAGTTCCTGGGAGGAGTTCGTCGAGATCCTGGATCGGCCCGCCCGACCAGTTCCCGAGCTCGCCCGCCTACTCTCGTCCAACAGGATGTTCGACGACTAGCCTCAATAATCGGTCCGCTCTCGTCGTTGTCCATGGTAGGCTTTCATGACCATGACAAAGCGGCTTGTGATCTCTAGTGGCGGGCAGATCTCGGTGCCAGCGGCCATCCGCAAGCGCTGGGGGACCCGCACAGTGCTGGCAGAGGACCACGGAGACGAGCTGGTCCTGCGTCCCGCGCCGGATGACCCGATCGCGGCAGTACGCGGCATCTTTGCTGAGGAGATGGGCAGCGGGCGAAACATCGACGAGCTGCGCGCAGGCGCCCGCGCCGAGAACGCTGGGCTGGAGCGGCGTCGCCAGACGCACGGGCAGCGGTGATCCTGCTCGATGCCTACGCGCTGATCGCCCTCCTAGCCGACGAGCCGGCGGCAAACGAGGTAGGACAACTGATCGCCGGTGGTAGCACAGTGGTCGCGGCCCCCAATCTTGCCGAGACCGCGGATCGTCTTGGTCGCGTCCATGGGATCGCAGTGCAGCGCACACGCGCTGCTGTCGAATCGCTTGAGCAATCAACCGATCTCCGGGTGCAGGCGACGGAACGCGTCCATGCGTGGAGAGCAGCGGAGCTACGGGTCAAGCACTATCACCGTACTCGTCGACCGTTGTCGCTGGGCGACTGCCTGCTCCTTGCCATGACTACCGAGGAGGATCATGTGGCAACGGCCGATCCGCACGTCCTCGCGACAGCAGAGGAGGAGCAGATCAAGTGGATTGCCCTGGAGAACTCCCAGGGCCTCCGCCACACACCTGGTCAAAAGATCTGAAGTCCAATACCGCCAACGGGATTCGAACCCGTGTTACCGCCGTGAGAGGGCGGCGTCCTAGTCCCCTAGACGATGGCGGCCTGTCTAGTCGCCGTCGAGGCTAGCAAAGCGAGGCATCAAACGACGGCGGCGGGCAGTGCGACGGCAACTCTCGACCTGCCGTGTGGAGCGAGCCGGTCGTTGAGCTACGTGCGGCCCTGGTGCGATATCGTCGCGTCCCCGACACGCGGATGTGGCGGAATTGGTAGACGCGCGGCGTTCAGGTCGCCGTGTCCGTAAGGACGTGGAGGTTCGAGTCCTCTCATCCGCATTTTGGCGAGTTGAGCGTCGCCAATCGGACCACGCTGGAACTCCTTCCAGCCCACCTTGCAGGGCTCTCAGAGCCCGCTCGCGCCCTAGCCTTGATGTACGCGACCACGCGGTCTGACCGCGAGAACATCGATCACTTGCTCGGCGTCCCGACGATCGAAGATCACTCGCCACTCCCCTACACGCAGCCGCCACAAGCACTCGGCACCACGATGGAGCACCGAAGGCCGAACAGCCGCTTGCACCATTCATGATATGAGTCCGTCTTGCCGAATTGCCCGAGAGCATTTGTTTGAGCCCATCGTCTTGAGGATCGTCGCGATACATGAGCGATAAACCCAAAAATAGCTTTTGGCGATTTTGGACCACGCTGCGAGGCGTATTGACCGGCCTAGCCGCGCTGCTCAGTACTTTGGTGGCCGCACTGACGCTATTCAACGGCGGGAGCCACGCTGCCGGCGCGCCAAGCCCACCGGCGAAGACCGGGACTACGGTCACGAGCACGGGCACGAGCCCCACCGTGGCCACGGGCACGAGCCCCACCGTGGTCCCGGATCAGCACGCCTGGGTGACGGAGCTGACTGCCATATGCCGCGAAGAAGGCCTTAGCGCGCAGGCTCGTGAAGCAGCCGATAACGCCAAGCCCGGCGAAGTCACGCAACTGGAAATCGAGGCGACGGCAATGCTGTCGCTCGACAGACAGCTCAGGGCATCGACAGCGCCGCCGCAGGATGAAGTGAAGCTGTTGAAGATGACCGCGGACTGGGATGGCGCCGCGGGTGAACTTCAGGATCTGGCTACCGCTCATAAGGAAAACGAAAAAGTCCTCGCCGAAGAACACGAAAAACGCTTCAACGAAGACAACGAACTAGGCAACGAGCTAGCCCACGAGCTCGGCCTTGATGTGTGCGCCGCGACGAGCTTCTAGCGCCTGGGAGCTCGTCAAGCAAGGCCACCCTCAATCGGGTTCCGTTGGCGTCGTAGACAGTCTCGAACATTTGGCTCCTCTCGGTATATGCTGGCGCAGCTCAGCTATGCCCGAGGATTGGAAACAAGCCAATGATTAGGCAGGTAGTCGATCGCCGCGAAGTGCAGAAGTACATCGAAGCGATGCGCTCCGCGCTGAAGGACCCACGCCTGAGCGAGCCGGCCACACGCGCGGCACTGGCACTCCCGGGCACGGGCGATCCGCAGACCAAGCTGCGCGCAGCTCTGCACGATGTCGAGCCAGGGCTTGCGTCCTCGGGCGCGGACGCGACGAACGTGGCTCCGTTCATGTCGCGCGATCCGATCCAGAGCCTCTTGCAGAGCACGCTTGAGAGCAAGTTGCGCGAACGTGGTGTGCGCGAGGAAGACTCCGGACATCGCGGCCCACTGGGCTGCCTGCTCCACCTGATCGAGTCGATATTGCACCCCGTGCGCTACGGGCCCGACGATCCCGACTGGGTGATCGACATCGCGGCATCGATGATCGAGCGCATCGCCGACGGCACGCACTCATTCAACCCGCTGCCGGCCGAACACGAGGTCGCCGACAACGCGCGCATCGTGATCGTGGGCGATTGGGGCACGGGGATCCCCCGCGCACAGCAGGTGGCGAAGTTCATGGCCGAAGAGGTCGTCGACGCGCTGGCGCACGACCGCGAGGCGCACGTGGTGCACCTCGGCGACATCTACTACTCGGGCACTGAGGAGGAGGTGCGCCGCCATGTGCTCGCGGCGGGCATGTGGCCGGTGACGAGCGAGCAGGCGAGCGCGGGCGTGACGTCGTGGTCGCTGAACGGCAACCACGACATGTATGGGGGCGGCTTTGGCTATTTTGAAACGCTGCTCGGCGACGAGCGGTTCTTAAGTCAATATTCGCCCGACGGCAAGCCGACGAGCTTCTTTCGCCTGCGCTCGCCCTCGTGGGACTTCCTCGCGCTCGACACCTCGTGGAGCAAGGATCTCCTCTCGACCGGCTTCGTGGGCGTACTCGAAGACCCGCAGATCGGCTTCGCCGAACGCGTGGCCGAGGAATCCAAGCGCAAGCTGATGCTGCTCAGCCACCATCAGCCGATTTCGGTGTACGACACCGAGGATCTTGGTCCGTTCCTGCCGAAGAAGCTCGCCCCCGTCCTTGCGGACGGGCGCACCACGGCATGGCTGTGGGGCCACGAGCACCGCTGCATGGGCTTCAAGGAAGAACTCCACGTGAAGTTCCCGCGCTGCATCGGACACGGGGGCGTGCCCGTGCTGATGGAGCACAAGCCCGGCGACCCGGTTCCTCCTCCGGGCCTGTGGGAGGAACGCGGCTTCTCCGAGTATCACGGCGATCATTGGGGGCGCATGGGCTTTGTCGTGCTCGACCTCGACGACGAGCAGATCGCCGTGCGCTATCGCGACGAAGAAGGAACGACCACGCGCAACGAGACGTTTGCCTGACCTTCTCCGACGCCGCGCAAGCCGGCGCTCAAGCGGAGAGCGCGGCCGCCGGACGGGCTACCCTTCACATCCGTGAGCAACAGAACACTCATCGCACTGACATGTGCCATGGCGGCAACAGCAGCCCCGAGCGTGGCCCTGGCAAGCAGCACACCCGCGGCACCAACCACGCCGGGCGTGCCAACGACACCGACCGCGCCCACCACACCAACCGCACCAACGCCACCGGCACCTATCAAGCCCGCGCCCTCCACACGTCTGACCGGACTGCCCTCCAGCGCTGTTGTCAACGGGACCGCACGGCTCGTGGTGCGCCTGTCGGGAGCGCCGGCCTCAGACTCGCCTACGCCGATGCTCACGCCGGCGGCGGCGGGCAGGTGGACGGTGAGCGGCGACTCCGAGACGTTCACGCCCGCCTCGACGCTCGAGCCCTGCTCCACATACACGCTGACCGTGTGGGCCGGCACCGACGCCCTGGGGCACCCACCCCTCGGCAAGGCTCACAGGCAAATCCTGCGCGTGGCGTGCCCGTCGCTGCGCGGCCTGCAACAGGCGCTCGCGCGGCTGCGCTATCTGCCGTACACGATCGACGCCACGCACGGGCGCAACAGTGGCGCAAGACCCGAGTCGCGCGGCAGCGCTGCGCGCTACGCCTTCGATCCGCCCGCCGCGAGGCTCGTGGCGGACGTGCATGACGCGCCGGGCCTCGCATATGGCTCGCTCGATCCGACCACGCGCGGCGCGCTGATCGTGTACCAGACCGATCATGGCCTACCCGCCACCGGCGACCCCGCCGGCTCGACCTGGGCGTCACTGCTGGCGGCCGAGACCCTTGGCCATGGTGACCGCACGCCCTACACGTTCGTGACCGTAAGCGAGTCGGAGCCCGAGACACTGCAGGTGCACGTCGGCGATCGCGTGGCTATCTCGACACCAGCCAACACGGGCGTGGCGGGAGCGGAAACGGAACTGGGCACGTTCCCGATCTACGCGCGCTACGTGTCCACGACGATGACGGGCACCAATCCGGACGGCAGCCACTACAGCGATCCGGGCGTACCGTGGGTGAACTACTTCAACGGCGGCGATGCGGTGCACGGCTTCCCGCGCGCCTCATACGGGTTCCCACAGTCAAATGGCTGCGTCGAGCTACCGATCGGAACAGCGGGCCAGGTCTACCCGCTGCTATCGATCGGCGATCTCGTAATAGTGAGCGGCTGAGCGTCGAGAGACGGGCCGCCGGCACGAACCGGCGGCCGTCCTCGCGTGTTCAGCTCTTGCCGATGTGACTTAGCGCTCGGTGCCGCGGCGGCTGCGCTGCGCCACCATGATCGACATACCAAGGCCGACGAGCAGGACGCCGGCGAGGACTACCCAACGCAGGTCGAGGCCCGTGAACGGCAGCGTCGTGGCTTTGGCAGTAGTTGCTGTCGGTTCGGTCGCTGCTTTGGCCGGTTCTGTCGAGCTGGCGGGAGTGGACGTCGAGGGTGTGGTGGATGTGCTCGTCGGGGAAACCCCGCCTTTGGGCGTCGCTTCGGTTTTCGTCGCCGGAGTCGTTTTCGCCGTGGTCGTGACCGTGGTCGTGGTCGTTGTGGTGGTTTTTGGCGGTGGTGTGGTTGGCACGGTTTGGCTGTAGCCCGTGGTGGCTTCCGCCGCGAGGGCGCTGGCCGCCGGTGCGAGCAGCATCAGCGCGATCGGTAGCGCGAGCAGCCCGCGCAACGCCACTCGGCGCCGACGCGCGCGTCCACGTCCGATCGGTGCTGCAAGTTGGGCCTGTGGCCTCTGGGAGGCCGTCACGTCGTGTCGCATATCGCTGTCTCCCGCGTCCGGTGGTCGCTTGGGCCTCCACAGAGAGGCCCCTCATATCCATTTGAGAGCACCGCCGAAGGCTCGGCGATGCCGCAATTGGGCAGTCTACTCGACAATCCTTTTACTCCTAGGCTCGATTCTCCTGCATGTTTG
>DATNKN010000213.1:0-7085 GCA_035603375.1 Solirubrobacteraceae bacterium | reverse complement strand
CGACGGGCGCGACGCCAATGCGCAGGTCTTCCAGGTGCGCGACGGCATCCTCTCCGACCGCCACTCCTTCTACCTCTCAAACGAGACCGAGCGCGACGTCGCCGAGGTTGCCGAAGAGTTCCTGTTGCAGTACTACGGTGGACCCACGCAGATCCCGGCGTTGCTGGTGGTGCAGCGCGAGCTGGCCAAGCGGCCGGTGCTCGCCGAGGCGCTTTCGCGCCGGCGCGGCGGGCCGGTGGAGCTGCGTGCCTCCGAGCGCGGCGACAAGCACCGCATCCTCGAGCTGGCCGAGCGCAACGCCCTGCTCGCGCTCGACCAGGAGCGCCTGCGCGACGAGCGCCGCCACCAGCAGCGCGCGCAGGCGCTCGAAGGACTACAGCTCGCGCTTGGACTCGACGCTGTGCCGGTGCGGATCGAGTGCTTTGACATCTCAAATCTTGGCGGCACCCACACGGTCGCCTCGATGGTCGTGTTCGAGGCCGGCGCGCCGAAGAAGTCCGACTACCGGCGCTTTAAGATTCGCACGATTAAAGATCCCGCCCGCCCCGACGACTACGCCTCGATGGCCGAGGTTCTATCGCGGCGCTATGCCCAGTGGCAACGCCAGGCCGATTTCTCACCACACGATCCGAACTACGACGCGAGCTTCGCGGCGCTGCCCAACGTCGTCGTGATCGACGGCGGCAAGGGCCAGCTCGCGGCCGGTGTGTCGGTGCTGCAGGGCTTCCTGGAGCGCGGCGTGGCGGTCGTCTCGCTCGCC
Organism: Solirubrobacteraceae bacterium; assembly: GCA_035603375.1. Lineage (GTDB taxonomy): Bacteria > Actinomycetota > Thermoleophilia > Solirubrobacterales > Solirubrobacteraceae > Palsa-744. The sequence goes on along the minus strand of DATNKN010000213.1, from coordinate 6,325 downwards.
AAGCGCATCGAGGAGGTGTTCGTGCCGGGCGCCTCGGCGCCGCTGGTGCTCGACCACTCCACGCCCGAGCTGCAGCTGCTGCAGCGGGTTCGCGACGAGGCACACCGCTTCGCCATCACCCACCATCGCAGCCGCCGCGACAGCGCGATGAAGGGGTCCCTGCTCGACGGGCTGCCCGGCATCGGCCCCGCGCGCAAGCGTGCGCTGATCGCCCACTTCGGCTCGCCCGAGGCGATCCTCGCCGCTTCGCGCGAGGAGCTGCAGTCGGTGCCGGGGCTGCCCGCGAAGACAGCCCGCGACATCCACGCTTTGCTGCACAGAGCGGGATGAACGCTCGCCGCGAGCAAGAACTGTCGCGTTCGTCCGTGGGACTGGGCACAATGGGTAGTAGATGGCCGCAATCGTGCCCGTGCCTGTTCTGAGAGAAAATGGACCGACCGTGGAGTCGCGTCTACAGGATCTTGTCGTCATCACCGGCTTCTCCGGAGCCGGCAAGTCCACCGCGATGAACGTGTTCGAGGACGCCGGCTACTTCTGCGTGGACAACCTGCCACCGGAGATGATCCGCTCGCTGGTCGAGCTGTTCGTGCACGAGGGCTCCAAGGTCGAGCGCGCGGCGGTCGTCTCCGACGTGCGCGGCGGCGTGTATTTCGAGGCGCTCACAGCGGTCGTGGACGACCTGCAGGCGCTTGGCATTACCCACCACGTGCTGTTCCTCGAAGCCGCCGAACAGACGCTCTCAACCCGCTACAAGGAGACGCGCCGTCGCCATCCGCTCGCGCCGACCGGCAGCGTCGCCGCCGGCGTCGCCTCCGAGCGCGCTCTGCTGGAGCCGCTGCGCTCGCGCGCCGACCTGGTGATCGACACGACCGGCATGTCGGCCGCGACGCTGCGCACCCGCATCGCGGATGAGATGCTGCCCCGCCAGAACGTTGGCCGGCTCGCGCTCACGTTCATGAGCTTCGGCTTCAAGCACGGCCCCCCGCGCGAGGAGGATCTCGCCTTCGACGTGCGCTTCCTGCCCAATCCCCACTATGAGCACGAGCTGCGCGATCTCACCGGCCACGACGCGCGCGTCGTCGAGTACATCGCGCGCGACGGGCGCCTGGACGAATTCTACGATCGCCTGCATGCGCTGCTGGACTTCCTGCTGCCCGAGTACGTCACCGAGGGCAAGGCCCATCTCGTGATCGCGATCGGCTGCACCGGCGGCCACCATCGCTCGGTCGCGATCGCCGAGCATCTCGCGGCGCGCTACCGCGACCGCGAGGAGCTGACCGTAGCCGTCGCGCATCGCGACATCGACAAGCTCTCGCGCGAGTCATAAACCGCCGTCTCGCGCGAGTCATAAATCCGCCGTAAAGAGGCGCTGATAGCCTTTTCGGCCTACGCCGGGCATCGGAGCGACGCTTTCCGAGGCCCGGCATCGTTCATTTTTCGACATTTTCCTATAGGAGGCTGTGCATGCCCGTACGCGTGGGAATCAACGGATTCGGCCGCATTGGCCGGAACGTATTCCGCGCCGCAATGGCTCGGAGGGACGTGGAGGAGATCGAGTGGGTTGCCGTCAACGACCTGACCGACTGCCGCACGCTGGCGCACCTGCTCAAGTACGACTCGATTCTCGGTCCCTACCCGGGCGAGGTCGAGATGGGCGACGAGCACACGATCGTCGTCGACGGGCGCGAGCTGCGCGTGCTCGCCGAGCGCGACCCTGGCGCGCTGCCATGGGGCGATCTCGGCGTGGACGTGGTGATCGAGTCCACCGGGCTGTTCACGGACCGCCCCAGCGCCGCCAAGCACCTGGCGGGCGGCGCCAAGAAGGTCGTGATCTCCGCGTTCGCCACCGACCCCGACGTGACGGTTGTGCTCGGCGTCAACTTCGAGCAGGTCTACGACCGCGACAAGCACGAGGTCATATCGAACGCCTCCTGCACCACCAACTGCCTGGCGCCGGTCGCCAAGGTGCTGGTTGACACGGTTGGCATCAAGCACGGACTTATGACCACGATCCACGCCTACACCGCCGACCAGCGCCTGCAGGACCTGCCCCACAAAGACCTGCGCCGCGCTCGCGCCGCCGCGATCAACCTGATCCCCGCCTCGACCGGTGCCGCCAAGGCGATCGGACTGGTCGTGCCGCAGCTGCAGGGCAAGCTGCACGGCTTTGCCGTACGCGCGCCCGTGCCGACCGGCTCGGTCGTGGACCTGACGGTCGAGTGCGCGCGCGAGACGAGCGTGCAGGAGGTCAACGCCGCTCTGAAGGCCGCCAGCGAGAGTGGGCCGCTGGAGGGCATCATGGCCTACACCGAGGATCCGATCGTCTCCAGTGACATTGTCGGCTCCCCCTTCTCCTCGATCGTCGACTCGCAACTCACGGCCACGATCGACGGCACGATGCTGAAGGTGGTCGCTTGGTATGACAACGAGTGGGGCTACTCCAACCGGCTCGTGGACCTTGTGCAGAGGGTCCTATGACCACGCCTGCCCGCCGGCCCGCCAGCGCAGCGGGCAGAGCGAAGAGCACCGTGCAAACGGCGGCACGCACCGCACCGCCGGTGAGCGCGGCTAAAGAAACGGGAACCACAAGGACGATGAGGGTGAAAGGATGAGGAGCATCGACCAACTCGAGGTGGCGGGGCGGCGCGTGCTCGTGCGCGTCGACTTCAACGTGCCGACGAGCACCGACGCCGAGGGCGCGACCACGGTCGCCGACGACACGCGCATCGTGCAGGCGCTGCCGACGATCGAAGAGCTGCGGGCGCGCGGAGCGAGGCTCGTGCTCGTCTCCCACCTCGGCAGGCCCGAGGGCAGGCCCGAGGCCGACCTGTCGCTGGCGCCGGTGGTGGAGCGCTTGCGCGAGCTGACCGGCGCGCACATCGTGCTGGCGCCCGAAGTCGTCGGACCGCGCTCGAGCGCACTCGCCGAGCAGCTGAAGGACGGCGAGATACTGGTGCTCGAGAACGTGCGCTTCGTGGCCGGCGAGACCGCCAACGACCCCGAGCTTGCCCGTGCCCTGGCCGCGCTCGCCGACGCTTATGTCAATGACGCGTTCGGCGCCGCACACCGCGCGCATGCGAGTACCGCCGGGGTCGCGCATCTGCTGCCATGCGCGGCTGGTCGCCTGCTCGAACGCGAGGTCAGCACCCTCACCGCGATCCTCGAGCACCCCGCGCCACCGCTCGTAGCGATCATCGGCGGAGCGAAGGTAGCGGACAAGATCGGCGTGATCGACCGCTTCCTGCAGCTGGCCGACGTGGTGATTATCGGCGGCGCGATGTGCTTCCCGTTCCTGTGCGCGCAGGGCCACACGGTCGGCGAGTCGCTGTGCGGCGAGGAGGACACCGAGCACGCCCGCAGGCTGCTCGCGCAGGCCAGCGACACACACTCGCCGCAGCCCGGTCACGCGCGCCTGCTGGTGCCAAGCGACCTGGTGATCGGCGATCGCCTCGCCGACGATGCCGAACACAGTGTGTTGCACGGGGTCGAGGTGCCGACGGGTTGGATGGGGCTCGACATCGGACCCGCCACGGTTGAGCGCTACAGCGCCGAGATCGCGCGGGCTGGCACCGTCTTCTGGAATGGTCCGATGGGAGCCTTCGAGTACGAGCCGTTCGCGCAGGGCACGCGCGCGATCGCCCAGGCCGTCGCCCGTGCGTCCGGTGTGACGGTCGTCGGCGGCGGCGACTCGGCCGCGGCACTCGCGCACTTCGGCCTGGAGGACACCGTCGATCACCTCTCGACCGGCGGCGGCGCCACGCTCGAGCTGGTCGAGGGCCGTGTGCTACCCGGGGTGCAGGCGCTGCAGGGCGCCGGGATCGCTTGATGGTCGCCGAGCGCACGCCGCTGATCGCGGGCAACTGGAAGATGTATAAGACCGAGGCGCAGGCTGAGGAGTACATCCAGGCGCTGCTTCCGCGCGTGTCCTCGACCAGCGGCGTGGACATCGCGATCTGCGTTCCCTACACCGACCTGCGCGCGATGGTGGACAGCGCACGCGGCTCGCGCGTGGAGGTGTACGCCCAGAACATGCACCACGAGCCCGAGGGAGCCTTCACCGGGGAGATCTCAGCGCCGATGCTCTCAGAGCTGGACGTCGCCGGCGTGGTGCTTGGCCACTCAGAGCGGCGCGAGCTGTTCGGCGAGACCGACAAGGCGCTCGCGCTGAAGCTGCCGGCAGCACTCGCCGCCGGGCTACGGCCGATCCTGTGCGTGGGGGAGACCGAGGCAGAGCGCGACGCGGGCGACACCGAGCGCAAGCTGCGCCACCAGGTCGGTGAGAACCTCGCCGGCGTGGAGGAAGAGCAACTCGCTCAGATCACGATCGCCTACGAGCCGATCTGGGCGATCGGCACCGGCCGCGTGGCCACGCCCGAGCAGGCGCAGGAGGCGATCGCGTTCGTGCGCGCGCTTGTCGCCGGGCGCGCCCCGGAGGTCGCCGAGCAGGTGCGAATCCTCTATGGCGGCTCGGTCAAGCCGGAGAACGCGGCCGAGCTGCTCGAACTGCCAGACGTGGACGGAGCGCTCGTCGGCGGCGCGTCACTGCAGGCAGAGTCGTTTGCGGCGATCGTGAGCGCCGCCCAGGCATGAGCGCGCCCGGCGGCTCGCAAACGGCGCCGGTGCCGTGCGTGTGTCTGATCGTGCTCGACGGGTGGGGCCTTGCCGAGCCCGGCCCCGACAACGCCGTGTCGCTCGCCGACACGCCCATCTTCGACAAGCTCTGGGCCACCTACCCGCATACGACGCTCACCGCCTGCGGTGCCGCCGTCGGTCTGCCCGAAGGCCAGATGGGCAACTCCGAGGTCGGCCACCTCAACCTTGGCGCGGGTGCCGTCGTCAAGCAGGACCTGGTGCGCATCGGCGAGGCGATCGCCGACGGGTCGCTCGCGGAGAACCCGGTGCTGCGCGCCGCGCTCGCCGGTGGCGAGAGCGCGGGCGCGAGTGGCGAGCTTGGCGATGGGGATGATGGATTTGGGGTCGTTCCCTCCTCGACAGCGCGCGGAGCGCCATCACGCGTGCACCTGCTTGGTCTCGTGTCCGACGGCGGCGTGCACTCCTCGCTGGATCATCTGCGCGCCCTGATCGCGTTGGCGGGGGAGATCTCGCCATCGACCGACCTGGTGCTGCACGCGTTCACCGACGGTCGCGACACGCTGCCCCACGCGGGCGCCGGCTACCTGACCGAGCTTGACCACACACCGGGCGTGCGCGTCGGGTCGGTTGTGGGGCGCTACTGGGCGATGGACCGCGACCGCCGCTGGGAGCGCACGCAGCGCGCCTACGACATGCTCGTGCACGGTCGCGGGCGGGCGGGATCGGTTCCTGCCGCAAGCGGTGAGCAGGCCGTGCGCGACGCGTATGAGCGCGGGGAGACGGACGAGTTCGTCGAGCCCACGCTCGTCGGCGCCGAGGCCCGCATTCGACCTGGCGACAGCGTGCTGTGCTTCAACTTCCGCCCGGACAGGATGCGCGAGCTTGTCAGGGCCCTGGCCGAGCCCGGCTTTGGCGAGGGCACGGGGCACGGGGCCGCGCACGCCGGCGGAGCCGAAGCCGAGTCGCTGGCGGAGGCCGCGGAGCTGCCGGGTTGGGAGGGCCGCGGCGGGGCGCCGCCGGTGAGCTGCCTGGCGACGCTCACCGAGTACGAGGAGGGCTGGCCCTACCCGGTCGCGTTCGCCCCCCAGCATCCGGAGATCACGCTCTCGCGCGTAATCGCGGCGAGCGGCGCCAAGCAACTGCACGTGGCCGAGACCGAGAAGTACCCGCACGTCACCTACTTCTTCAACGGCGGCGAGGAGGCCCCCTGCAAGGGCGAGCGACGCGAGCTGGTGCAATCACCGCGTGACGTGCCCACCTACGACCACAAGCCACAGATGAGCGCTCGCGAGGCCGCCGACGCGTTCGTGAAGGCGTGGCGCGAGGAGCAGCGGGCGGGCGGGCTTCGCTTTGGCGTGATCAACTTCGCCAACGCCGACATGGTTGGCCACACCGGCGTCATCCCGGCCGCCGTCGCGGCAATCGAGACGGTGGATGGGTGCCTCGGCCAGGTGCTCGACGTCGTGCGCGAGAGCGGCGGGATTTGCGTGGTGACAGCCGACCACGGCAACGCCGATCACATGCTCGAGCCCGACGGCAGTCCCAACACGGCCCACTCGCTCAACCCGGTGCCGCTCGTCGTGACCGCGCCCGGAGTGCGACTGCGTGAACGCGACGGTATTCTCGCCGATGTGGCGCCAACCGTGCTCGATCTGCTCGGGATCGAACAACCATCCCAAATGACGGGCCGATCGCTGATCGAGCGCTGAATACCGCAACAGACGGTGGGTTG
>DATNKN010000289.1:0-11435 GCA_035603375.1 Solirubrobacteraceae bacterium | reverse complement strand
TAGGGCTCATGATCCTGCAAGGGTTCTTGCCCGCACGGGAGTGGATGGGGATCGCGGAGATCGCCGACGAGTTCAAGCTGAGTCGGCCGACGACACACAGATACGTGAAAACGCTCGTGGCCCTCGGATTCGTCGAGCAAGGCGCCAAGCGTAAGTACCGGCTCACGCAAAGCGCCAGATATGTTGGGGCGGCGATGCTCAACGCGACCGGCCTGCCGAGCGTGTCATTCCCATTCCTGCAAGCGCTGCGAAATGAGGTTCGGTACACAGTGAGCCTTGCGATACTCGACCGGGACAGCATCCTGTATGCCGGCCGTGTCTGTGGCCACTCCAGGGGCCAGTACGCAGCCGACGCGGGTCGCCGAATGGGCTCGCGGGTACCTGCCAGTTGCACCGCTATGGGCAAGGCGCTCGTCGCCGGTCTACCTGAGTCCGATGGACAGGAGTGGACGCAGGAAACGAAGCTCCCGTCCTGCGGGCCAAACGCGATCGTTAGAAAGGCAGAGTTCCAGGCTGAGCTGGAGCTGGTGCGCCAGCGTGGTTATGCCGTCAATAACGAGGAGCTAGTCCGCGGTATGGTCGCTATCGCAGCCCCCATCCAACGAGGCAACGATGTGAACGTTGCGATCGGCGTCGCGGCGAACGCCCATACCACGTCGGTAGCCGCGCTAGTCGAGAGATGCTGCGATGCGTTGCTGGCTACCGCGAGCGAACTCGCCGAGCACCTCGACTACAACCCGCGGATGAGGTGGCGCAACACATGAGGAGCGGTGTGGAATGGCGGGCGGTCGGGCGGTCGAGTCGCTGTATCGAGCTCGACTGCGAGAGACGGTTATCCACGCTTACGAGGAACTGGTCCCCAGGGGCCGTTTTCCCCGTAAAACGCTTGCTTGCAGGGGTCCGAAGGTGCCGAGAGTCTGATTTGTGGGGTGCCGTTACCGCGGCATTACCGCACGTCTGCACTGCAAGGCCCGAACCGCACAATGATCTTTAGACCAAGGAGTACGCATGAGTGTAGTGCGTGCCGGGGCTCCGTGCCCGCGAGGGGCGGATGGCTAGGCCGTGGCCGAAGAAGTCGAAGTGGCCGTACGTCGCCAAGAGCGGGCGGCGCTCCTACGTGGTCGGCTTCTACGACCACGACAGGCGCGAGCGCTGCCGCACGTTCCCGTCGGTGCGCCATGCCCGCGCGTGGATGGACGACTACATCACCGCCGAGCGACGCGGGCGCGATAGCCTGCGGCGCTTTCTCTTGGACCTCGACGCCAAGGAGGCCAACACCCTTGATGCGCGCACGATCGGGCAGCTGCTCGAGCTCTATCTGAAGGTCAACGCGCATCCCAGCAATCCGGGTGGCCTCGCGCCCTCGACCTATGAGCGCTACGAGTCGCTGATTGGGCTGCACATGCTGGATAAGCCGCGCCGCCGCGGCTTTGGGATGGTGCAGCCGCGGTCCTATGCGGTGGCGTTCTGCTCGCTCCCGGCGGTGCGCTTCAACCAGCCCCAAGCGCCGGCGGCGTGGCGGGAGCAGATGCTGCGCGAAGGCGTTCCCAAGGGGGCGCGAAAGCAAGCCTGGCGAGTCCTCTCCGCTGCGCTTAGCTGGGCTGTCAGCTCAAACCTGGTGGGGGAGATCCAAACCAACGGGTGCAGCTTCGCGCCTGAACCGCGCGGCAACATACGCCGCTCGTTGCGCTCCGGCGGCACCGGCTACGAGCCCGGCCCGCGCCGTCACGGTCCGCACGTGCCGGCCTGGGCACTCTCACCCCAGGCGGTCGAGGCGATCCGCGCACAGATGCTCGCCCGCACCGCGGGACGCAAGGCGATCCTCGCCCGACGCGACGCGATGATCGTCAGCCTGCAGTACGGGCTGTGCGCTCGAAACCAGGAGGTCTGGGGGCTGCGCTGGTCATCGTTGAAGGACGGATTCGCCTGGGTGCTGGAGGTGCTCTCGCAGGGACGCCTCGATGAATGGGGCAAGACCGAGCACTCAACGCAGCGGCGCACCGCCATCCCCTCCCTCCTGCAGGAAGACCTCGCCGAATGGCGCTCGGCGCTCCAGGCTATCGGCCACCCAGCCCGAGAGCTCGACTTCATCATCCCCGGGGATCTCGCCGGCCTCGCGCACGGCGAGCGCGACCCACGCACAGGCGCCTGCCACTTCAGCGAGAACCAGGCCGGCGGCTGGGGTCAGCGCTTCTTCACCCCTGCCGTTGAGAAGGCAGCCTTGCAGCCTGAGCTCTTTGCCATCCTCGGTGCCACCCCCTACTCCCTGCGCCGCGGCGGCATCTCCCTGCGCCTGCGCGCCGAGGACCCACAAACCGTCGCCAGCGAGTGCGGCACCCAGCCTACGCACGCTCAGCAAGCACTACGCCTACGCGATCGAGGATCTCCGCCGCAACGGACCACGCCCAGCAGACACCGAGTGGCGCGCCGCACGCGCCGAACAGGCCGAACGCCAAGCGCCGAGCAGCACGCTTGGTGTCAGCGACGGAGCGCACCCTCGCCGCAAAATCCGCAACTGGCTCCACGCCCACAGGCGGCGAGCACGGAGGACTTAATCCGCCTGCCGAAGGGCCATAGGGATCCGGTCCACAGCCACCAGCCGTACTACCACTATCGGAAAGTATCCGCCGCTATCAAGAAAATCGGATCGGACGGATGGGAGATCCAGCCAACCACGATAGAACTGGCCGGTGACCTCCTCCTTGCAGAGATGGCCTGGCACTTGGTGGGCAGTGTCGATAGGACGCGATTGCCGATAAAACAAGGGCGCGCGCGTTCATTGGGTGTTCGCTGGTGGCGGCTGTTTTCCGCGTTTGCTTGGTCTTTGCTTGGTCCTTTGCATCAAGCGGTGTCCTGCCTAACCAGCGCCGAGCTGGCTCACCCGCGGCACCTCAGCGTGGGAGCGGCATGTCCCTGCACGCTGCGGATTCTTCATCGACTTCAACGACGCGATTGAGCATCCAGTCGGCCGGCGCTTCGCTGGCCTGCGCAGCGTGGCGCTCGATATGGGCGATGGCATCGCTGAAGAGCGGGAGCTGGGCGTCGCGTTGGCGCTGGGGTAGGACAACGAGCCCCGTGTGCAGCTCGGCATTCGCACAGAGTCCTACGAAGTCGGCGTGGTTGTTGGTGACGAACACGAACTCCTCGCCGACCGCGCCAGTAGCTCATCGTCCGACATGCCGAGTTGCCCCCGGTCGCGCGTGCAGGTCGACTGATACCCGTGGGAGTGCGCGTGACCAACGAGGGCTGGCGTCAGGCACTCGTCGATCCAGAACTTCACGCGTCCCGTGCAGCGCGAAGCTCGGGCACGGAACCGCTCGCAGTCGCATCCCAGGGGCGTACCGGACGGCCACGGCGGGGGTTGGCGTGCGCCCACAGCACCGCGACGGCGTACGCCTCCTCCGGGACGTGCGGATAGTCCTCGCGCAGCACCTCGTGCGTCTCGCCCATCTCGATCAGGCTCGCGATCGTTCGCACGGGCACGCGGGTGCCCGTGATGACGGGCTCACCTCCCATCACGGCTGGATTGTGCTCCACGTAACGGTCGCGCAAACGCGCGTAGGACTCGGCGCGCTCGATCGTCTGCGCAACATCCTCAGTCATCGCCACGCGCAGGGCCTCGGATAGCGCTAGCTCAGACCCGACGGCCTGTGGCTGTGGGTGTGCCAGCCATCTGCGAAGGCTCCCCTTCGCCTTGCTTGGAAGCGCGACATCGATCTGGCGAAGCAGAACGAGCAGCGCGACTTCGTGCGCAGGGAGCAGCGGCTTGCCTGCTCGGCGCTTGGGCTTCACCACACCCTGCTCGATCGCCTTGTCGATCGCGTTCAGCGGGACGCGGCCAATCTCGGCGGCCTCACGGCGGGTCAGTAGTACGATGTCGACGCCATAGAAATCTATCCCCTACCATGCAGCACTTTACCACGTCCGTGGGCTTCCAAGATGGCGGCCTCCTCAAGACGACCACTAGCCCCGGCACGGGCGCGAGTTGACTATGCCGCGTTATCGAGCGGGCGCGCGCACCTGACGGGGCACCGCTGGTTGGTGACCAGCTCGGCGACGTCGTACCAGTGGCTTCCGCCGAGGGCGAACGGGAACGCCGTATACCTACGCGCTGTTGGCTCCTCCGCCAGCTCGGCGAGCAGCGCGCACACTTGCAGTAGCCCCGCCCAGAACGAGACGAATGAAATTGTGGGGATGAACTCGCCGCTCGGCGGAAGCGGGTCCGGGTGGGCGCAGCCCACGCACGGATCGCCAGGGTGGTGGCTCGTCACGACCGCTTCGTGGTCGTTCGTCGCGCCGACGATGAGGCTCTCCGGCCACTCCTCCTGCACCCGCCAACGCGAGGGGATGTCATCGACGCCGACAAGCACGCGCTCGCGCAGCGGCCGCAGCCGCTCGCGTGTCTCCTTGGTGAAGCGTTGCGGGACGCCGGTGATCCGCAGCGAGGTGGTGCTCGAGTCGCGCAGCACATCGATCTTCGCTCGCTTATTTTCATCGCCTCGTAGCTGCAGATAGCGGTTGACGTTCGAAAGGTCCGTCACCTCTGACTCGATCACGCGCATGTCGCCGCCGATGTTCGGCAGCTGCAGCAGCGTGGCGATGACGGCGTTGATGATTGCCCCTCCGCTGACCGCGTCAAACGCGCCGATCGCCGCGCGGGCTTGCCTCTTTGCCACGGCGCTGCGCTCCAGGGCGGGGAACAGCTCGCGCAGGTCGATGTGGACCGGAGGCCCCGGCGAGGGGTGGGGGCGGAGCGAGCGGGCGATCCCTGTCGTGCGCTCGATCTCCGGTAGCGCGTGGTCGAGAGCGATTGCGGCAGCGGCCCCGGCGGCGGCGAGACTGCCGAGCGGACCCGTCGCCGATGGGAACGTGTCCGGTCGGTCCCGGCTGAGGTGGCCTTCGAAGTCGCCGGCGTAGACGTGGATCGCTCCCTCCTCCGCGCACGGGGCCGTGCCGAACACGAACGTCACGGCCACAGTCCCGCGCTCGGTACGCAGCGTCGTTTCGGGGACAAGGTGCTCGCCTAGCTCCAGCAGAGCGGCGCGTAGCGTCTGCCGACGAAGCGGCGCGACCATGTTGATAACGGGCATGTCCGCGACGGCGAGCTCGATCCCGATGCCCATGCGGGTGATCAGCTGGAAGGCGCCGATCAGGGCCGCCTGGCCGCAGGCGTCGGACATGCTCTCGGCGTCGGCGAGCAGGCGCACGGTCGTCGCGGCGAGCCCGTGCGCGATCGCCTCCTCCTCGGCCTTGCCGTCGAAGAACACACGGTTGATCAGGCGCGTGGTGCGCGAAAGGGCGAACGCGCGGCTCATCGCTCGAACCTCAGCGCGCTTGTGGGGTTGAGCTGCGACCAGCCGCCCTGCTCGCGCCGCACCGTCAGATAGCTGCCCTGCAGGCCGACCGGGCCACACGCGAAACGGGGGATAACAAGCGAGAGGTAGCCAGGCAAGTGCACGAGCGAGAGTACGTCATCGCGCGGGGAGTGATAGGCGTCACGCGGGTGGGTATGCACCTGGGCTCGGACTGTGCGGCCCTCGGCGGCAAGCTTCTGCCAGAACTCCCCGATCCACGTGTCGTCGATGTCGTATAGGCAGGCCGTCGCGGTGTGCTTGGGCTGGACGACGCCGTCGACGTAGTTTGGCTGCGCCTGGGGGCCGGTCCACACCACCACGCACTCGCGCTCGCCGGCGCCGCAGTGCCGGAGGCGCTCGAAGGACGTCTCGAGCACCCCCAGCGCGACTCGCAGCGTCATGCGCGCCCGCCGCCGGAGCGGGCGCGCATGATCAGGGTTGTGTCCGGCTTGACGCCCGCCTCCTCGACCGTCAGGTCGGGGTTGACGAGCGTGGTGTTGTCCGGCAGGTAGAGCTCGAGCTGCTCGCGCTCGGGCTCGGGGATCTCGAACGCGACGTAGGACTCGTGGTAGAGGCTCCGCGCACGCTCGTGCGGGTGGTAGGCGACGGCGCGGGTCACGCCGACGTAAAGGATCTCGACCTTCAACTTCGCGGGCGCTGCGGTGTCTGCAGACATCGGCTGTTCCCTTTCGATGGGGAGGTGGATGGGATCTATAGCTTCATACTAACGCATGGAGACGCCTATCTACCCTGCTTTTTTTACCAAATAAGGGATATTTACTTCATTTTCACGCATATAGCGGGATTTCTGGCTCGCCGCCGCGTGGTGTCCGATCCCGCTGCAACGGTTCTTGCAGGCTCGACCGCGAAAACGGGAACGCGTAGGCGGGCTGCGGCACATGTCGAACCGATCCCGCAGAGACTCGTACTAAGTATCTGGCATGACCGCTTTAGAGCCGCCCCCCGGCCCGGACGTTAGGCTTGCCTCATGCTGACCACCACCGACACGCCGAGCGAAATTGTGAGCGGGATACGCGAGGTCGAGGCGTCGTGAGCCTCGAGGAGGCGCGCGTCGCGGCCAGCATCTTCGACCCGCAGCGGCTGCGCATAGCGCGACAGCTGCGAAAGCTCACGCGTGCCACACTCGCCGAGCGGGTCGAGGTCAGCCCCGCCGCGGTCGGCCAGTGGGAAACCGCCACCGCACGTCCCAAGCCGCAGACGCTCCTGCAGGTCGCCGACGTGCTCGAGTTCCCCGTAGCCTACTTCGCCGCCAGCGGGCGCGAGCTGCCCGAGTTCGAGACCGACCTCAGCTTCTTCCGCAGCCTACGCAAGTCAAGCCAGGCAGACCGCGAGGCTGCGCTCGCACACGCCGCGCTGATCACAGAGCTCGTAGAGGTGATCGAGCGCCACGCGAAGCTGCCCGCGCTCACTATCCCGGAGCACCCGCTGTCGATCGACGCTCCGCATGAGCAGATCGACGAGGTCGCGTGCGCCGTTCGGGACCAGTGGGGGCTGGGGGAGGAGCCGATCGAGAACATGCTGCGCCAGCTCGAGCTGCGCGGTGCCGTCGCGGTCCGCCTCGGTCTCGCAGACGAAGGCATCGATGCGTTCTCCTGGCCTGGGCCAGCGCACCCAGTCGTGATCCTTGACAGCGGCAAGGGCGACAAGGCACGCTCGCGCTTTGACTGTGCCCATGAGCTCGGACACCTCGTGATGCACCGGCACGCCGGTACGCGCGCGGCCGATCGCGCCCTTGAGAAGCAGGCGCACCGCTTCGCGAGCTCGTTCCTGCTGCCTGCCAGACGACTACACCATGAATGGCCGATCGGGCGGCTCAACTGGCGCGAGCTGGTGGCCCTGAAGCAACGCTGGCAGATGTCCCTTGGAGCGCTGCTCTACCGCGCCCAGGACGTCGGCCTCGTGACCGCCACAACCTACGAATCGGCGATGAAGTACATGTCCCGGGCCGGGTGGCGCAAGCACGAGCCCGGTGAGCTAGGGCCGCCCGAGCGCCCGCGTCTCCTACGACGGGCCGCTGAGGCGCTCGAGCAGACCGGGATCGACGCCGAGCGGCTGGCTGAACTCGCACACATCCCGATCGAGGAGGTACGGATGTACCTCACTATGCCGGCCGCGCCAGGCAGGATCACTGTCGAGCTCTAAGCGATGAAGAAGCAAGAGCCCCGCCGACGTTTCTTGCGCTGAGCCTAGGAGGTGGAGTGCACCTGGGCACCTCCGTGTGGGCGTGGGTTCCGGCGAGGCTCAGCGATCCGCTCGGAAGGCGGCACCTCGGGGTAAGCAGCGGTCGTCGTTCGCCGGCCCCAGTTCTCCGCGTCTGCCACCCCGAGATTCCGCTTCTGCCGCGCTTGCATTCCGGATCTGCCGTTTTCGAGACGGGTCTGGCGCCGGTCGCATCGCAGGGCGGGTGCTCCCGCGGTCGGGCCGCACTCTGCCGCCCACGAGCCTATGAATATACGGTTTGCGGCTGCCCCTTACAGGTTCTGTCGGGCGCCGGTACGATGCTTGCTGAGCACAATGCCGACGTAGCTCAATTGGTAGAGCACCGCATTCGTAACGCGGAGGTTTCGGGTTCGATTCCCGACGTCGGCTCTCAATTTTTCTACCGCTGCGGTACCGGCGCGACCGTGTATTCTTTGTCCGCTGCTGTCTGCGGCTGACCACCACCACAAGGAGCCGAATATCGAGTAAAGGAGCCCAAAATGGCTCTAACTAGCGGTTTTCTCGCCCCTCCGAACGAGCGCTTACGAGTGAAGTGCTCTACCAGCTGAGCTACGTCGGCGCGGGTATGGATGCTAGCGACGTCGCGACTCGATCAGGGCTCGGCCAGCACTCCTAGCAACGACTCGCCGTGGCGCTCGCAGAACGCCGGGCCCACTCCCTTGACCTCGATCAACTGCTCGAGCGTGGTTGGCCGGGCGCGCAGGATGCCTTCGAGTGTGGTGTTGGCGGCGACCGTGAACGCGGGCTTGCCTTCGCTGCGGCCCAGCCGCCAGGCCTTGAGCTTCTCGAACTGGCTCTCCTGCACGGGATCGAGGGCGATCTCCTCGCCGGCCTCGCGAACGGCCCCCGGCGCTCGCGCGCGCTGAGCTTTGCGCGCCACCGATGCCTTTTGACGCGAGGCCTCGACCAGCGCGGCGTCGGGCTCGCACACGTCGCAACAGCGTACTTCCGGCGCGCACGGTTCGCTGTCGCCGAAGTGATCGAGGATCTGCCGGCGACGGCACCGGTCGGCGCTTGAGCTGTAGCGCTCGATCGAGCGGTAGGACTCCCAGCCGCGGTCTCTGGCGGCCTTGATCGCCTCGTAGGCCTTGCGGGGACTGCCTTTGCCGGTGAGTCGCACGAGCAGACCTTCAGGACCGCCAGGCGCCAGCTCCACCGCACCGGCGCGCTCGGCGATGGAGAGCAGCACGCGCTCGCGCTCGGCCAGCTCGCCGTGACCGATGGTGGCGATGCCATCTTCGGCCCAAGCGCGCAGTCCGCCGACATAGCGCTTGACGTCCTCGACGCTCGTCTCGCGCTCTTTGATGAAGCGGATCAGGCGGCCGAGGTCCATACGCGATGCCAGTAGCAGAGCCCGGCCCGGGCGGCCGTCGCGCCCGCCGCGTCCCGCCTCCTGGTAGTAGGCCTCGAGGCTCGTGGGCAGCGCCCAATGCACAACCGTGCGCACGTCGGCCTTATCCACGCCCATGCCAAACGCGTTGGTGGCCACCACCACCTCCGCGTGCCCGCCCATGAACGCCTCCTGGCTCGCGCGGCGCGCGTCGGGGGGCATGCCGGCGTGGTAGCAAACGGCCTTCACCCCGTGCTCGACGAGCAACGCCTGCACCTCGGCCGTGTGCTTGCGGGTGCCGCAGTACACGATCGCCGGTCGCGCCTCCTCATGGCTGAGCGCGTACAGAAGCGTCGCGCGCTTGCGGGCTATCGCGCCGGTGCCCTCCAGCGCGACGACGTCGAATGTGAGGTTGGGGCGGTCAAAGCCCGAGCGCACCGCCAGCCAGTCGCGCAGGCCGAGTCGCGCGGCGATCTCCTCGGCAACGCGCGGCGTGGCGGTCGCGGTGGCGGCCATCACTGCCGGGCGACCCAGCGCCTCGATCGCGTCGTGCAAGCGCAGGTAGTCGGGGCGGAAGTCGTGGCCCCACTCGGCCACGCAGTGGGCCTCGTCCACGACGAACAGCCCAACCTTGCGCGTGGCCAGCGTGTCGCGAAAGGCGCGCGAAGCAAACCGCTCGGGAGCGGCCAGCACGAGTTTTGCGGCACCGGATGAGATCGAGCGCAGCGCCCGCGCGTTGTGCCCGTCCTCCATGCCGGACGCCAACATCGCCGCGTCCACCCCCGCTCGCTCCAAGCGCTTGTGCTGGTCGGCCATCAGCGCGATCAGCGGGCTCACGACCACCACCAGCTCCTCGCCGGCGAGGGCGGGTAGCTGATAGCAAAGCGACTTGCCCCCGCCGGTGGGCATCACGACCAGGCTGTCGCGCCCATCGAGCGCCGCCTGCACCGCCTCGCGCTGCCCCGGCCTGAAGGCGAGCAGGCCGAAGCGCTCCAGCAACTGCTCGGGGGTGGCCCGCTCGCGCTCGGCGCTCGGGGGCGGCGATAGCGGTGACGGTGGCGATGACGATGGGGAGACGGTTGCGCTCACCCCTGAGAAGCTACCTCGCGCTCCGGGCGGTACTCGGCGGGGACGCTGTCCGCCTCGACGGACGCCAGCTCGAGGTCGGCTAGCGCCGGCGCCAAACGACCCGCGCGCCGCGTGAGGGCACGAGCGTGATTGCCCGCCTGTGGTTCCACTCGCCGCGCCGCGGCCAGCGCGCGTCGTGCGCTGACAGGCTCGGGGACAGCTCGCCTAGCACGGTGCTCAGGATCAGCTTCATCTCGAGCGTCGCAAACGACGCTCCGATGCAGCGGCGGATGCCGCCGCCGAAGGGTATCCAGGAGAACGTCTCGGGCGCATTGTCGAGGAAGCGCTCGGGACGGAACTCCTCAGGTGCGTCATACACGTGCGGGTTGCGGTTGGTCAGATATATGGAGGGCACCACGCGCGCGCCCCTGGGCAACTCACGCCCACCGACGCTCAGCGGCTCGTGCAGCACGCGCACGACCAGCGGCACCACCGGCCTGACCCGCAGCGTCTCGGAGATGACGGCCTGCATGTACTCGTCACTCTCGCCCGCGTCGATCTCCGCCACGAGCCGCGCGAGCTTCTCGGGATGGCGCACGAGCCGCTCCACTGCCCACGCGACCGCGGTCGCGGTTGTCTCGTGTCCGGCGAGCAGGAGCGTGACCAGCTCGTCGCGCAGCTCCTGGTCGGTCATCGCCTCGCCGTCCTCATCGCGCGCGAGCAGCAGCAGCGAGAGAATGTCGTTGCGCTCGCCGAGATCTGTCTGCGCGCGGCGGCGGGCGATCTCCTCGTAGATCGCGGCGTCGAAGCGGTCGAGCGCGCGGCCAATCGTGCCCGTGGGACGCTCGCCGGTGGGGCGGCGCAGCGCATACACGATCAGCGCGACCGTCTGGCGGCGCCCGAGCAGGCCGCCGATCGCGTCGCGCAGCGTGCCCATGCGCTCGGCCTCCACGCCGAACACGGCGCGCAGGATCACCTCGAGCGTGATCGCGCGGGTGCGCTCGCTCAGCCTCATCGGCTCGTCGAGTGGCCAGCCGTCCATGCTGCGGCGGGTGGCCTGCACGATCACGTCGGCATACTCGCGCATGCGCTCGCCGTGGAACGGCGGTAGCAGCAGCTTGCGCTGACGCATGTGCTCGGGGCCGATCAGCGATATCACCGAGCTGGGCCCCATGATCGAGGCGATCGGCGAGGCGCCGGCCGCCGAGGGCGCCACCTCCGGTGGTGCGGTGAACAGGATCTTGACAGCGTCGGGGTCGCTGATCAGCACGAGTTTGCGCCGGCTCGGCCAGAACTCGATCGTGAAGGTGTCGCCATAGCGCCGCACGCACTGGTCCATCACCCAGGTGGGTGCAAGCGACCACGCGAGCGTCAGCGCGAGCGCGGACAGTCGCGGCCCGCGCGGAAGCGCCTCGGCGGGCGGTTCGGAGAGGGGCTTGCTT
>DATNKN010000286.1:0-3184 GCA_035603375.1 Solirubrobacteraceae bacterium | reverse complement strand
ACTGCGCTTCGACCCTTGGCTGTTCTCAGGCGCCGAGCAGCTTGTGACCCGCTTCTTCTCCGAGCTCGCCGCTCAGCTTCGCGGCAGCAAGAGCGCGGCGATACGAGATCTCGCCGGAGTGTTTGTCAGCTACGGCGAAGCTGTAGCGCCGCTGGTGCCGTTGATCTTCGGCCGTACCGGTGCCGCGGTCGCAGCAGTGCTCCAGCGCGGCCGCAAGACGGTCAAGGACAAAGGCGCGAGCGCCTCCGCACAACGGCGCGAGCTCCAGCGACGCCTCGCTGCCGTCCAGCGTCCGATCGTCGTGTTCGTCGACGACATCGACCGACTCACGCCAGAGGAGGTACGTGAGGTGGTGCGCCTGGTCAAGCTCGTGGGCGACCTGCCGGGAGTCCGCTACCTGCTGGCTTTCGATCGCCGGCGAGTGGAGCTGGCGCTCAGCGATCGCGCAGAGGACGGCAGGACCTACCTGGAGAAGATCGTCCAGGCGCCCCACGATCTGCCCGTGATCGACCCGGTAAGACTGCGTCGCTTTGCGCTACAGGCCCTCAACGAGCGCCTAAGCGACGACCAGCTCCCGTTCTTCTCACAAGCCGCCTGGGGGAATCTGTACGGCGCGGGCATCGCCCCAATGCTGAAGACACTGCGTGATGCGCGTCGCCTTGCAAATGTCGCTCCTGCCGCGCTCAAGTTGACCCAGGGCGAGGTGGCAGCGCAGGATGTGCTGGCACTCGAGGCCCTGCGGCTGTTCGACCCAGACGTGCATGGCGCGCTGCCCGATCTCGCAGATGTGCTGACCGGCGGCGAGGCCCAGTCGCTTCCGGGAGTGTGCCTGGCGGTTCACGCCAACAGGTTCATGATGGCCAAGTACATCGCCAGCCAGACACACCAGGGCCAGCGGACTGTCGCCGAGGCGCTCAAGAGGGCTGCCGACGAGTTCGGTGACACGCCCAAGCGCTGGAAGAACCTCGGCGCCACCGTCCCCTGGCTCGGCAAGCTCATCCTTTTCGACGGTGTGACCGCGACCCTCGGAGCACCGCTGGGAGTGCCCGTCGCGACAAGCACGGCCAACCAGACCGCGCCCGTGCTGCTGCCCTCAATCCCTGATGGCAACCTCAACTTCCGCTACGGGGCCCAGGAACTTCACGCCAACGCCGCCCTGGGGCTCAAGCGCCACGGGCCGTACGACGAGGACCAGAACCGCAGCGACACCTTGCGCGCCGTCATCGTCGCACCGAAGGCGTTCGCCGGCTCAGCTCGAAAGCTGGAGCAAGGCGAGTTGCAGTGGAGCGCGGACTCGGTCGGTCTCGCGCTTTACGCCAAGGCGGGCAACATCCCATTCGTCCTGCACGACCCGTCCGGCGTCCGTGAGCTGGTGCTCGGCGTTGGGCGAGCCGATGTGTTCGACCCCGAGCAGGGCGGCCGTCGCCAGCGCTTTGGCGCATCGGTCGCCATTCGCCAGGATGGCGATTTTCTGTTCTCCGGGAGCACGACCCCGGTCAACACCGACGAGGATTACGAGGCTCACCTGACGCGCCTGTTGGAGGGGAGCATCGACCGGTATACCACCGAGCAGGGCGCGAGCCCGGAGCGCTTGGTGATCTATGTCTTCAAGCGCACTGGCCGTAGGGAGCTGTCCGCCATGACTAACGCCATCGGTGACCGCGACATCGAGTTCGCCCTGCTTCACGTCAACCGCGACTCCCCGCTGTGGCTTGTCGAGCGCGTGGGCAACAACATCAAGCCGCCGCCGCGCGGCACAATGGTCGCGCTCACCGACCCGGACCGGCTGCTGATCACCGGAGACCCACGTAAGCCCGGCGGAGCACATCCTCTGCGGCTTACGCTCGACCGAAACTCCACCTACACCGATATGGACCGACTTGTGCGTCAGGCCTACGGCTTCACGAAGACCTCATACCGAGGCTTCCAGCAGACCCGGGAACCGTCGCCCATCCTGTTTGGGCGGCTGTTGGCCGAGAAGGTCTCTCAACTCGTTCCCTACGGCTTCAGTCCCGCGTCGGCAGCCGGCCCGCTAGGAGATACGCCCTGGTTTCTGTGATGGCCCGCCCATTGCAACCGAGTCCTGACGCCCAAGCCACCGTCCTTGGGGTCGTTCAGCGCGCCCAGGAGCGGCTGCCCGAGCGTGACGCCTCGCTCGCAGACCGGCTATTCGTGTTGGAGTGCGCGGCACGTGGCGGGCGCGCAGTCCTTCCAACGGTCGAGCGCTATCGGCCGGCACTGCGCGAAGCCGAGTGGTGGCTCGATGAGACCTGGGAGCCAGACGTGCCCCACGCGGCCGTCGTCGGCCAGGCCCTCAGTGCTGCCAATGCTCTCGAAGTTGACCCGCCGTCCAACTGACCAGACTTGCTCGGCGAGGCCATCACAGCGCTGGAGCGCCGTAGGCAGGGACGATTCGGCATCGGAGGTGACCCATCCCTGCTGGCGGTTGTGCTGCGCGGCCTTGACGCCGCACACATGCGCGCACCCGAGTGGCTGCTCACCGATGCGGCGGACGTCCTCAACCAGCGCCGCTCATCTGAAGCGACCGCTGAGCTCGCTGACGCTCTGGCACGCCACCGGTCTGGACAGCCGCTGGTCGCGAACGCCGTGGCGGCCGCGTTCCGGGCCGACAAATGGACGGACGCGGACGCTCCGTACGCGCGTTGGTGGCTCGCCAGTCGCCGCAAGGAGGTGGACCATCAGCTCAGCGCACGCGCCATCGACGACGCTCGACTGCAGGCTCTCGCTGTCGCAGACCCTCTCAACGGCAAGGCCGCCGCGATGGTGCTCGAGGCCGCCGCACGGGCGTCGGGTGAACTCATCATCACCTCGGCCGCCACCCTCAGCGCAGACCGCAGCCGCAAGGACCGGCGGATGCAGGCCGAACTCGCCGGGTACCGCGGCGCGTTTTTGTCGATGATATGGGTTGCTGGGCTCATCTTTGTGCATCGTTTGGCGCATGCTGCGGCCTCCGTCGTCTCCGCTACATCCGCCCACCCCTACCGGCAAACCATCGTCGGCGTCCTCATCGCCCTGTTGGTGTTCACGGTGGCCGAGTCATGCGGCGCGATCGCCAAGGCCTACGGGCGCGACCAGCCACGGTGGGCCACAGGGATCGAGTTCGCCGGAGCAACCGCGGCGGGCATCATCGCTGCCACTGTCTCATAGCCCTCTCATGATCTCT
>DATNKN010000285.1:0-7209 GCA_035603375.1 Solirubrobacteraceae bacterium | reverse complement strand
GCTGAGCTTGGTTGGGGTTCCACTTGCGTTCGCCGAACTCGAGCCACTCTCCTCGCGCCCACGAGTCGAGGACCGCCTCGCGCAGCTCTCCTTCGGTGAGGTTGAAATGGCAGAAGTTGTGGGGAAACTGGCGTAGCTCGACGTGATACATGCCGCTAAGCGTCGCAAATCGCCGTTCACGATGGTTTGGCCGGCTCAACCAGGCCACTCGCTGCGCCGATGAGCTGCACATGCCAAACGTTGTGGAACAGCCACGCCGTCCTCAGCGACGACTTCGAGTGCCGCGACCACAGACGGCTGGCGGACATAAGAAGCGAATGCACCAACCGCTGCCGCGGGTGGCACTCGGCGTGCTTGGCTGGGCGCTGCTTGGTCTGCCGATGCCCCGGAGAGCTGCCGACGCTCCGTCCGATGGCGCCACTGTTGCACGGAGCTGGGGCTCCTGGTGGGCGCGCCATCCCCGTCTGCTGCGGCTGCTCGTCGTCGTGGCGTTGTGCTGGTCGATGACATATCTCGCTTGGCGAATCGGCTGGAGCTGGCATCGATCAGACGTTCTGCTGTGGGCGTGCCTGCTGGTCACCGAGCTGTACGGCCTGTGGAATCTCGCGACACTTGCGTGGCTCACCTGGGATGTGAGTCCGGGCGAACGCCCGCCCGCCGCCCCGGGAAGCAGCGTCGACGTCTACATCTGCACATACGACGAGGCACCCGCGGTGCTCGAGGCGACACTGGCGGGCTGTGCGCTCATGAGCTATCCGCACACCACGTGGATCTTGGACGACGGCGCTCGCGAGGAGATTGCCGAGCTTGCGAGTCGATGGGGCGTTCGCTACATGACGCGTCCCGACAAAAGTCACGCAAAGGCCGGCAACATCAATCATGCGCTGCCGCAAACCGATGGCGAACTGGTGCTCGTGCTCGATGCCGACCATGTGCCGCTGCCTGACGCGCTGGAGACGATGGTTGGCTACTTCGAGGACTCCGACGTGGCGCTTGTGCAGACACCCCACGACTTCTCGAACCACGATTCGATCCAACACTATGACCTTGGCCGACACGAGCAGTCAGTGTTCTTCTCGGCGATTTGCGTCGGCAAGAACCGCCACAACGCCGCTTTTTGGTGTGGCTCGTGTGCGCTGATCCGACGTGAGGCGCTGCTCTCCGTCGGAGGCGTGGCCACCGACACCATCGCGGAGGATTTCCATACGACGATCAAGCTCCATCGGCGCGGCTGGCGCACCCACTACGACGAGCGCATCATCGCGCAAGGACGCGCTCCTCACGATCTCGCTGCCTATCTTCTCCAGCGCGACCGCTGGGCGCGAGGCAATCTCGCCGTCTTCACGACACCAGAGAGTCCCCTGCGCGCACACGAGCTGACGTTCAGTCAGCGCCTGAGCTACCTGGCCAGCCTGCTCTCTTACCTGGCCGGTCCGGTGCGGCTGCTGATGGTACTGGTGCTCGCGGCTGTGCTTTGGACGGGAGCGCTGCCGCTGCGAATCGCTCCACTGGCGCTCGCATCCCTATGGGCTCCCGCGACTTTGCTGATGGTGCTTGCCGGCTCCGCCCTGTGCCGTGGACAACAGAGCAGCGGAGAGGCGACGCACTACGAACTGTGTACGGCCGAGATTTTTGCGCGTGCGCTGCGCTGCGTCGTTCGACCGGGGCGGGCGAATTTTCGAGTAACCCCGAAGGAGGGCATCGACCGTGGCGGCTGGGAAGCGGTACGCCAGTTCCGCGCGCTGCTCGTCCTCGCCGGGCTGCTCGGCTTGGGGCTTTTGCTGCGAATCCTCGAGGATTTTGGCGTCGGGCCACTGCCTATGATGCATGGCTTCGCCGCATGGTTCCTACCCCTGCTCGGCGCTTTCGAGTTGCGCCGAATCACGCGCACTCTTGCGTTCGTGGGGCGCCGGCGACAGCTGCGAGGCGAGTACCGGACTCCCATAGCCGCCGGGGCGGTAATCGTCCCGAACGGGAATTTGCGCGACAGCGATCCTTCGCTGCTCGGACGGATGCACGACATCACCACCAGCGGGGTCGGCTTTGAGCTATCGCGTCCCTTGCCCATCGGCACGCTCGCGGATCTCACCGTCCAGCTCCCCGGCGTCGGCCGTGACTCTGTCCCGACAAGACTTCAGGTGGCCGTACGCTCATGCTTGGCACACGGTGGGGAGTGGCGCATCGGCGCCGCGATCGTCGCTTGCGAGGAGGAGGACCGGCGACGCGTACTGTCCTACTGCAATGTTGTTTGGCCGTATCGTCGTTTGCGCGGCGAGGCCGACCCGGTGCCGGAGCTTGCCACCTCCCCCAAGCGACGGACAGCTTTGCCGGTCCTACCGCGCGAAGCCACGCTCGGATAGAGCGGCGAGCTATCGCCCCGCCCGAACCGCGGCTATTCCTCGGGCGGACGACGCTCGCGCTTGCGTTCGGTCGCCCGGCGCTTAGCTTGAAGGCGTCGCTCGCGCGAGGCCGCGGTCGGTCTGGTGGCACGTCGGCGCTTGGGAACGGCCAGCGCCCTCGAGAGCCGCTCGCCGAGGCGGGCCAAGGCCAACTCGCGGTTGCGTGCCTGGGAGCGCTCGTCCTGGGCGATCGCGACCACTCGTGGCCCGATGCGCGCCAGGATTCGGTCCCGTTGTGCGTCGCTTAGCGTGGGCGAGGCGAGCACGTCGAAACTCGCTTCGACACGCGACGCGGTGACGTTGGCGTGCTGGCCTCCCGGACCCGATGAGCGACTTGCGCGCACAGTCACCTCGGAGAGTGGGATCGTCGGCCCATCGGCGATCTGCAGCGCTCGCTGGGAGCCATCGGGTTCGCTCAACGCGACCGCCGATCCTCACACCATGACTGAGCGACCTTCCTCATCGATCGGATGGTAGGCGCAAGATCCCTCGGCCAGCGGCGATGCCACCGCGAATCCGCGGGCACCATGTCCCCGACCTGTTGATCGTGAGACCATCCGATCGGAGCTACCGGAGAGTCGTATTGTTCTGCACGATCCTCGCGGCCCAAACGCAATGACGCCTGCAACCTATGAGCGACCACACCCCACATAAACATCACGCGGGCGCTGGACCGGCGTCTCTGGTTGCGCTCATAACCGGCGCGTCGAGCGGCATCGGCGAGGCCACCGCGCGTCGCTTGGCGCGCGAGCCTGGTGCGCGACTGGTGCTTGTCGCGCGTCGCGAGGATCGCTTGCGCGCGCTCGCGGACACGTTGCCAGCGCAAACCAGCTTTCTCGCTGTGGATCTGACGACGGCGGATGCTCCTCAGCGAGTGCTCGATCACGTACGCAGCCATCACGAGAGCCTGACGCTGTTGGTCAACAATGCCGGCGCGTCGTGGCGAGGGAGCTTCGCCGATGGTGGGTACGCCAACGTGCGCCAAACGATGCAGCTCAACTTCGACGCAACCGTGCGCCTCACCGAGAAGCTGCTGCCTCTGTTGCGCTCGTCTGCCCCCAGCGCAATCGTGAACGTGTCCAGCACGGCAGCGCGCGTCGCCAGGCCTGGCGCCGGCGCCTATTCTGCCAGCAAGTTCGCGCTTACGGGTTGGAGCGATGCGCTGTTTGCCGAGGAGCGTCCCCATGGCATCCACGTCGGTCTGGTGCTTCCTGGCTTCATTGTGACCGAGGGCTTCCCGGCCGCGGAGCTGACGGCCCGCCGCATAACGCGCTGGATCGTCTCAACCCCCGAGCGCGCGGCCGAGGCGATCGTGGATGTCGGCTTGCACGGCAAGGCGGAGCGCTATGTACCGAGACCGTACGCCCTCGCGGGCATCGCTCGGGTACTCGCTCCGGGCCTCGTAAGAAAGGCGCTCTCCAGCGGTGGCGCCTCGGTGTTCGTGACGAAGACCGGAGCCGACGCCAGGGACTGATGCGGCGAAGCAAGGACCGAAGGATCGAACCTCGAGCTTACGCGCGCTGCCAGCGGTCCGATCTGGGCTCTCCGCGCCGTCTGACACAATGCTCTCGGTGCTCTGCCGACCGGTCGTAATCCTTGCGCTCGTGGCGACGACCGGGCTCCTTGCATGCGGAAGTAGTGACCATCCGGCCACCTCAACGACGGCAAGTATGGCACCCACGACCAACTCGCGCACGTCACCCAAAACGGGGGGACGAGCCGACACGGTTAGACCACTCACCAAGGCACAGGCGATCGCATTCGCTCGCGCGGTCAACCTCACCGCTGCGGACGTGCCCGGTTTCACGGCAACGGCAAGACAGAAAAACGAACATAAAACGGCAGTGGAAAAGCAACTCGAACGCGAACTGACGGGCTGCGTAGGGAAGTCCGCGAGCTCCCCCACGGATCTCGCCGAAGAGAGCTCGAAGGACTTCAAGCTCGAACACGCGATCCTGCACTTCAGTGTGAGCTCCGAAGTCAGCGTCGCGCAAACCCCGGCCCTGGCCGCCAAGGAGCTGTCGGCGATGCGTGGCAACCACGTCCGGGGGTGCCTTTCGCACTATCTCGACCTGCTCCTCAAGTATCAGATCATCAAGAGTCAGGGCTCCCGGACCATCGTCAACCCAAACTCGATCTCGCTGTCGATATCGGACGGCACTCCTCCCGCTCCCGGCGCGACGGGAAGTTTCTGGTGGCGAATCAAGGCAACAGTCGCTATCCACCACATCAAGCTGTCCTACTACATCGACATCCTTGGTTTTGTCTACGGTCCAGCCGAGGTTTCGATGTCCAGCAGCGGCGCGCTGCGACCCTTCCCAGCAGCCACCCAGGAACACCTCTACCTGCTTCTCCTCAAGCGGGCCGAGGCTCACCGTTTGTGACCTGGGCCATCGCTCGCCGCGGTCGGTGGATATCCGCCCGGTGCGCACCGCCAAGTACCGATACCATCGGGATTGCGTCATCGATGCGATAGACCACCCTGCGAGGCCGTCTCCGAACCAACCAACACCACCCCGCTCGAAGCAAAGCAACTTGCACACCAGCGGAGACGGGGGACCGAGGAATCGAACCTCGAGCAAGGGTTTTGGAGACCCCCATGTTACCGTTACACCAGTCCCCCAGAACTGCCTGGTTTGCAGGCGATTCCGAGTGCCTCAGGCGCTCGCAAACGCCCGACAGACTCTACACGGCCATGCGCGAGAGCGCACTGGACCGCGCAAGGACCAACAACCGCAGGACGCCCGGTATGGGCGGATCGGAGCACTTTCTAGGATACCCTTGGGCGGGGATGCTGAGATGCCTTGCGATAGCTTTGGCGGTGCTTGCGGTGGGGGCTGCGCCCGCGACCGCTTCGACGACGCCGCAAGACGCTGCGTCCACGCACGCCTACCTGGTGGCCTCCTACTCTGCGCTTCACGCGGTTGTGAGCGGGTGGCCGACGGTAGAAGCCGACATCCACCGACTCGACCTGAGTCTGCAGGCCGAATGCCCGGACGTGGGCACTGGCTCCCCGCAGAGCGGGGAGGAGCAGAAACTGAGCGACGAGGTCATCGGCGCGCTGTGGGCGACCTCCTATCGCGCGGATGCGGCGATCGCTCGTCGGTTCCTGCACGCGGTCGATCCATTGAAATGGAGCAATCCCGGGATTACTCGTGCCGCCCGCACGTATGCGCGGAACCTGCACGCGATGACCGTCCTGTCTGTGCCAGACCTGTGTACGGATACGCGTGCTTGGGTCGCGAGCAACTACAGGACGGTGCCGACCGACACCGAACAGTTCGATCGGCAGGTGGAAGCCATCGAAATCAAGGAACTTCCTCGGAAACTACTCGCGCCCTACCTCGCCTCCGCCGACCAAGCTCTGATGGCTCGCGTCGAACGCGAAGCACATAAATTTGAAGAACTCGAATTCGTGCACGGCCAGGACGACTGGAACACGCTGCTCGAAACGCTCGCGCTGAACCAGTAGTGCTGTAGCGCAGGCATTCGGGCCGAGCGACGGCGTCGCCGAGGCGCAAAGCGCGTATTCGACCGCTCGGCCCACGACTCAAGCAACTCGGCCGTTCGGTCGAAAAGGTGTCCAGACACAACAGGGACACGCTTGTGACATTCCGCACAATCTTTCGAAATATCGCGCGACGCGAGGACGGGCTGACGCTGATCGAAGTGGTGATCACGTCGCTGTTCGTCGCGCTGATCGTGGTTGGCACCCTCACGGGCTTTCAGGTCATCGACCGCGTCTCCGCCGACCAGCGTTTCCACAATGTGGCCGCGCAGCTGGCCGAAGAGTCCCAGCAGCAGCTGCGCAGCGACCCGGCAAGCACGCTCAACCTGCTCGCCGGTACCTCCAAAGCGATGCGCAACTACGTCACCAAGAACGTCGACGGCACCGTATACACGATTACGCAGGCCGCAGCCTACGTCAACGAATCGAAACCCAGTTCCGATTGCCTGGCGACCGCCGCCAGCGAATCCAGCTCCAAGGGCGACGGCGACTACCTCCGCGTCACGTCAAGCGTCACCTGGCCTCAAATAAAAGCCGCGAAACGCGAACCGGTAACCGAGTCGAGCATCATCACGCCACCCGACGGATCGGCGCTCGAGGTCGACGCGACCAACGGCTGGAGCCCCGAAGAACCGCTCGCGGGCGTCACCGCCCTCGTGAAATATACGGGGGTCGAAGCCACCGAAGCAACCAATCTCGAAGGGACGACTGGCACGGCAGGCTGCGTCGTGTTCGGCGGCATCCCCTCGAACTCGGCAAAAGTCGAAATCAAAGAAATACCCGGCTATGTCACGACCAGCGGCGCGGTCAAAGTGCCGCCTAGGGAAGTCACGATCGCTCCGAACATCACGACGCATGACGCGGTGGTGCTCAACGAAGGCGGCGCGATCACGGCAAAATTTATGTACACGCCACCCGCCGGCACCGAAAGCTCGACCTTTACACACGAAGGCAGAGTGGAAACCGTCACCGGCGACACATTTGTGGCCGCATTCGAAGAAGCCACCAGCGCCAACGAATTTACGGTCGGCGCCACTAAATTCGAATACGAAGCCAGTGGCGAACACAAGTACAAGCCTGTCACCGGCACCTACGGAATCAACGCAACAACGCCGATGGGCACGGGGTATACGAAAGGCGACCTGTTCCCGTTCCCCTCGCTCGCGACCAAAAAGTACTGGATCGTGTATGCCGGCGACTGCAAGGAAAACAACGCCAACAGCATCGACAGCGCCGTTACGGACGGCAAAGCTACCGTAGAAGCTGGAAAGACGATGGCCGAAGTCAAGGTGCCAATGACCT
>DATNKN010000211.1:0-5459 GCA_035603375.1 Solirubrobacteraceae bacterium | reverse complement strand
CGCCCGCCGAGCTGCGCGATGCTGTGGTTAAGCGGCCGGCAGCATGCGTGGATCGAGCTCCAGCGCCTGTTCCAGCAGTTCGCGCACCTCCGGGTCCTCTGCGAGCTCGAGCGCCTGCTCGCAGGCCGCGATGCACTCGCTGACGCGGTCGCTGCGCGCGAGCGCATGCGCATAGCGCGACCACGCCTGGCTGGACTCGGGGTCGAGTTGCGTGGCCTCTTCGCACGCCGATAGCTCGCCGCCGGGGTCGCCGGCGAGCTGTCGCGCGAGCGCGAGATCGAGCAGGCCCTCAACGGAGGGGCTCGTCCGCCGCGCGCGCTCGAGCGCCTTCAGGGCGCCCTCGCGATCGCCGAGCCGCATGCGCAAACGCCCCAAACGCTCCCACGCCCCGGCGTCGTTTGGATCGCGCTCGGTCACGCGCTGCGCGGCTTCCGCGGCGAGGTCGACCGCACCGATGTCCTCGTAGATGCGCGCCGCGAAACGGTGCGGCGCAGGGCGCGCGCCGTCGACGCGCGCCCAGTCGCGCACCGAGCGCGCCGCCGCGTCGAGGTTGCCGGCCTGCCAGAACGCGAGCGTCATCAGGCGCAGAACGCCGACGTTGCGGGGTTCGGCGTCGCGTGCATACACCAAGCGTTGGGCCGCCAAGACATACTCACCTTCGGCCATCGCCCGCTGCGCGGCCGTCATGAAGCGCTCTACGCGATCCTCGGCCGGGTCGGGGCGCGAGAAGTCCACGAACTTCATGCTGCCCGCGGGCACGGTGCGCATACCGTGGCTGAACTTCACGCGCGCCCACTGCTGGCCGCCACCGCCGAGCAGGGAGCCCTCCTCGTCCTCATCCGAGCCAGTGAAGTAGATGCCTTCGACCGTGCCCACGCCCCACTCGGGGTAGGACTGGCAGCGCGCGTAGCGGTGCACCACCGAGTGGTCGGGCACGCGACTGCCGAATGGGTCGTTGCGAGCCCGATCGGCCGCCTGCTCGCGGGCCCGCTGCTCTGCTTCATAAGCTCGCCGACCGGCCTCTTCGCGCGCCTGGCGCGCCGCCGCCGCACTCACCTTCACGGCGTTGCGCGAAACCTTCCCCCCGCGCGAGGTTTCGGCCAGCCGCATTAGATGGTCGGCAGCCTCGTTGATCGCCTTCAGGTGGCGCTCGTGCTCGAACTGCTTGCCCGCCGGTGCGATGTCCGGATGCCAGCGCTTGGCCATCTGCCGGCGCGCCAACTGCACGTCGCGCTTGTCAAAAGGCGGCTCGATCTCCAAGAGGAGCATCTGCTGCTCTATGTCAAGGATCACGCCAGGCATAAGCACAATACGTTACCGAGCCGTCCACGCGGCCGGAAGCTGTCCATGTCGCGCAGCGACGTCCGGCGTCTCGGAGGCGTGGGGCCCGCGACATGGCGCGCCAACCTCATATCCTGCGCGGAATGTCCTCTCAGTACATCTTCACGATGCACCGCCTGTCGAAGCTGCACCCGCCCGACAAGACGGTGCTCAACGACATCACACTCGCCTTCTACCCGGGCGCGAAGATAGGCGTGCTCGGCTACAACGGCGCCGGCAAGTCCACGCTCCTACGGATCATGGCCGGCATCGATCAGGACTATCGCGGCGAGGCGATGCTCGCTCCCGGCGCGAGCGTGGGGATGCTCGAGCAGGAGCCCCACCTGGACGAAACCAAGGACGTCAAGGGCAACGTCGAAGAGGCCGTCGCCCCCACCCGTGCCCTGCTCGACCGCTTCAACGAGCTGGCCGCCAACTACTCGGACGACACCGCCGAGGAGTTCGGCGAGATTCAGGCCAAGATCGAAGCGGCCGACGCTTGGAACCTCGACACGCAGCTCGAGTACGCGATGGATGCGCTGCGCCTGCCCCCACCAGACGCCGACGTGGCCAAGCTCTCCGGTGGCGAGCGCCGGCGCGTGGCGCTATGCCAGCTGCTCTTGAGCGCACCCGATCTGTTGCTGCTGGACGAGCCCACGAACCATCTCGACGCCGAGTCGGTCGACTGGCTGGAGCGCCACCTGGCCGAGTACAAGGGCGCCGTCGTTGCGGTCACCCACGACCGCTACTTCCTCGACAACGTCGCGGGCTGGATCCTCGAGCTGGACCGCGGCAAGGGCATCCCCTATGAGGGCAACTACTCCAGCTGGCTGGAGCAGAAGCAGAAGCGTCTCGCCCAGGAAGAGCGCAGCGAAAAGGGCCGCGAGCGCACGATCGCCGCCGAGCTCGAATGGGTGCGCACCAACCCCAAGGGACGGCGCACGAAGTCCAAGGCGCGCCTGGCCCGCTACGAGGAGCTGGTGGCCGAGGAGCGCAACGTAAAGCTGGAGGAGGTGCAGATCCACATTCCGCCCGGGCCGCGCCTGGGCGCGAAGGTGCTCGTCGCCGACGGTGTGCGCAAGGGCTTCGGCGAGCGCCTGCTGATCGAGTCGCTGTCCTTCGATCTGCCGCGCGCAGGCATCGTCGGCGTGATCGGCCCCAACGGCGCCGGCAAGACCACCCTGTTCAAGATGATCGTAGGCGTTGAGGCCCCCGACGAGGGCACGCTGGAGCTGGGCGACACGGTGCAGCTCGCCTATGTCGACCAGTCGCGCGATGCGCTGGACCCTGGCAAGACCGTGTGGGAGGAGATATCCGACGGCCTCGACCACCTCAAGGTCGGCGATCGCGTGGTCAACTCGCGCCAATACACCGCCGGCTTCAACTTCAAGGGCTCCGACCAGCAGAAGCGCATCGACAAGCTCTCAGGCGGCGAGCGCAACCGCG
Source organism: Solirubrobacteraceae bacterium (assembly GCA_035603375.1). Classification (GTDB taxonomy): domain Bacteria; phylum Actinomycetota; class Thermoleophilia; order Solirubrobacterales; family Solirubrobacteraceae; genus Palsa-744. The sequence continues at coordinate 2,693 of DATNKN010000211.1, read as the reverse complement.
TGCACCTGGCCAAGCTGCTGCGCAGCGGCGGCAACCTCTTGCTGCTGGACGAGCCCACCAACGATCTCGACGTGGACACCCTGCGCGCACTCGAGGAAGCGCTGCTCGCCTTTCCCGGCTGCGCCGTGGTGATCTCCCACGACCGCTGGTTCCTCGACCGTATTGCAACCCACGTGCTCGCGTTCGAGGGCGACTCGCAGGTCACGTGGTTCGAGGGCAACTTCGAGGCGTATGAGGAAGCCCGCCGCGAGCGCCTCGGCGCCGCGGCCGACCGTCCGCACCGCATCAGCTACAAGCGCCTCGTGCGCGGCTGAGCGGACATTCAGGCCCCGACAACACGCTCTCCAGATTCGACGCACCCCGTTTGACTGGCCAGTCAACCAGTCTTGCGCCTACCCGGTATGCTCGCCGGTGCATGGACACGGTGTTCGACCGCGACACTGCCGTCAGGCGCATCCCAGGCCCGGGCAACAGTGGCGCGCAAGCGGGAGGCGGCGAGCACACGGCCGGCGAGGCCCTGTTTGCCGCCGAGGTCGCCTCCGGCTGGCGTGCCGGCCGTGGCCCGCACGGCGGCTACCTGGCCGCGATGCTGCTGCGTGCGCTGGTCGCCACGGTCGACGATCCACAGCGCACGCCCCGCTCGCTGACGATCCACTACACGCGTGCGCCCGACCCCGGGCCGATCGAGATCCACACGACCGTCGAGCGCGAGGGCCGCTCGCTGAGCACGCTGTCGGCGCGCATGGCGCAGAACGGTCGCACGACCGCGCTGGCGCTTGCGGCCTTCTCGGTGCCGTGGACGGCACCGGACGCCAACGAACTGCCGATGCCCGAGCTGGCGCCACCCGACGCCGAGCGGCACTCCACACCGAAGCTGTTCAAGGGCGCACCCGAGTTCACGCGCCACGTGGTGATGCAGCCGCGCGTGGGCGCAATCCCGTTCGCCGGCAGCGGCGCGCCGATGCGAATCGGCGGCTGGACCGGGCTGCCCGAGGAGCGCCCCGTGGACGCGCTGTCGCTCGCGCTGTTCTGCGATGCGTGGTTTCCACCGTCGTTCATCGCGCTCGACTCCCCCGCAATCAGCCCCACGATCGACCTCACGATCCACTTCCGCCAGTCAATCGAGGAGTGCGACTGCGACCCTGCCGCGCTGTGTTTGGGCGTGTTCGACACGCGCCTGCTCCACGACGGGCTGTTCGAGGAGGACGGCGTGATCTGGGCGCCCGACGGTACCGTGCTCGCCCAGTCGCGCCAGCTGGGAATCATCATGCCCACCGACAAACCCGTGCTGCAGCCGGCGGGGCTCGCCCGCGATCAGGACGCGAGCTGATACCCGCGAGTACGACCCATCCATCCCAAAAAACTCGCACCCAACCCCCACAACACAGGAGCAGACCATGAGCGACTACACGGCCAAGAAAATCAAAGACATGGAGGCCGCGTTCGGCGGCGGCTTCGTCAAGGCGCGCGCCGAGTTGGGCGTCACCTCGTTCGGCATGCAGGTGATTCAGATGCCGCCGGGCTACGAGGACTACCCTCTGCACGATCACGCCGAGAGCGGCCAGGAGGAGGTGTTCCTCGCGCTGCACGGCTCCGGCTGGATCGACATCGAGGGCGAGCGCGTGGACCTTGAGCCCGACATGCTCGTGCGCGTTGGCCCCGAGCCCAAGCGCAAGGTATTCGCCGGCCCCGAGGGCCTGCGCATGCTCGCACTGGGCGGCACCCCCGGCGCCCAGTATGAGGTCGTCCCGTTCACCGAGCTGACCGTGGAGAGCCCCCCGGTTTCGGCGCTTGAGGGTACGAGTAACTAGCGCGCGAACGTAGTCTTTGCGTCGAGTGAGAGCGCGGCCGCGGCGATCAGCGCTGCGGCCGCGTGCACGTCCTCGAGCTGCACCAGCTCGACCGGCGAGTGCATGTAGCGCAAGGGGATCGACACGAGCGCGGTGGGCACGCCGCCGCGGCTGAGGTGCACGGCATCGGCATCTGTGCCCGTGTTGCGCCCAATTGCCTCGACGGTGAAGGGGATCTTCTCTTGCTCGGCGGTGTCGTAAAGCAGCTCCGACAGGCGCGGGTTGAGCGTCGAGCCTCTGCTCAGCACCGGCCCCGAGCTCAGCTCGTGCTTGCCCGACTCCTTCACGTCGATGCCGGGCGCGTCCGTGGCATGGGTCACATCCACCACGATCGCCGCGTCGGGCCGCAGCGAGAAGGCGCTCGTGCGCGAGCCGCCGAACGTCGTCTCCTCCTGAGCGGCAGCGACCGCCACCAGCTCCCAGTCGTTTGCGCCACCGGCCTCGGCCACCAGCCGCGCAGCCTCCAGCGCCACGAACGAGCCGAGCCTGTTGTCCAGTGCGCGCGAGGCGACGCGTCCGTTCGGCAGTTCCAGCGGATCGCCGTCGATCACGGCCACATCGCCGATCCGGACCAGCTCGCGCGCCTGCTCGCCGTCCTTGGCGCCAATGTCGATGTGCAGCTCACGCACCTCGGCGACCTTCTTGCGCTCCTCATCGCGCAACAGGTGGACCGGCTTCTTGCCGATCACGCCGGAGATCTCGCCATCGCGCGTGACGAGCACCACGCGCTGGCCGACGAGAATCTGCGCGTCCCAGCCACCAACCTCCCTGAACCACAGGTAGCCCTCGTCGTCGATGTGAGTCACGATCAGGCCAATCTCGTCGATGTGGCCCATCACGATC
>DATNKN010000275.1:0-7743 GCA_035603375.1 Solirubrobacteraceae bacterium | reverse complement strand
CCCCCGAGTCCTCTACGCTTACGCCATGCCCGCCCTGGAGCCCCCACCGCTGCGCCACGAAAACCCGTTTCGCATCCTCACCCAGGACCTGGAGGACGAGCGTGCCGCAACTGTCGGCTACCCGCCCGGGGACACCCGCTTCTCCCTGAACCGCACAAGGCGCTTCATCGAGGATCCGCTGCCGCTGCTGCTTGAAGCGTACGATCACTACGGCCCGATCTTCACGCTGCGCCTGCTCCACAGCAACGTGGTGTTCATGCTGGGCCCGGCGGCGAACCACTACATAACGGTTTCCCACGCGCACAACTTCCAGTGGCGCGAGTCGCACTTCCGCGACCTGATCGCACTGCTCGGCGACGGACTGCTGACGACCGACGACCCCTACCACAAGCGCTCGCGCCAGATCATGTTGCCGGCATTTCACCGCGAGCGGATCGCGGCCTCGATCGACACGATGATCGAGGAGACCGAGCGTGCGCTTCAGCAGCTGACCCCGGGCGCGACGATCGACCTGTATGCGTGGGCGCGGCATCTCGCCACGCGCGTGGCGATGCGGGCGCTGTTTGGGCTGGACCCGGACGGCGAGGCGGCGCGCTCGATCGATGCGGCGGCGCTGTTCGAGCAGGCGCTGGCCTTCTACGCGTCGGGGTATCAATATCGCTTCATCCGCACGCAGGGCACCCCGTGGGGACGATTGCAGGTGGCGTCGAAAAAGCTCAACAAACTGCTGTATGCCGAAATCGCGCGCAGGCGCGCGAGTGGGGAGCGTGGCGAGGACGTGCTCAGCCTGCTGCTGGACGCGCAGGACGAAGACGGGGGCACGCTCAGCGACCTGCAGATCCGCGATGAGATGATGACCCTGCTATTTGCGGGTCACGACACGACCACCTCGACCGTGTCGTTCATGTTCTACGAGCTGGCGCGCCACCCGTGGGTGGCCGACGCGATTGCCACCGAGCAGCGCGCGCTGCTGCCCGGTGGCAGGCCAGAGGCCGCGCTGATGATGGGCGGGGAGCTGAGGCAGCTTGAGATGACGCTCGAGGAGACGCTGCGCAAGTATCCGCCCGCGTGGGTCGGCCCGCGCAAGTCGGTAAAGGCGTTTGAGTTCGAAGGCCACGCTGTGCCCGCCAACGCGTACGTCAACTACAGCTCGTGGGCATCGCATCACCTCCCGGACGTGTTCTCAGAGCCCGAGCAGTTTCGTCCCGAGCGCTTCGCGCCACAGGCGAAGGCCGCGATGCCAAAGGGCGCCTACATTCCCTTCGGCGGCGGTTCGCGCACGTGCATCGGGATGCGCTTTGGCCAGCTGGAGGTGCGCACGATCGCGTCGATGATCCTCTCCCGCTTCACGCTGGAGCTGCCGAGCGACTTCACAATGGAGATCCGCCAGATGCCCACGATCAGCCCCAAGCGGGGGCTGCCGATGATCGTGCGCGAGCGCGCAAGCGCGCCGCTACACCAGGCTGGCGCTCATCGACAGCCCGTAGGTGAGCGGTTGGGTGCGCAGCACCCGCACGCCGACTGACTCCACCTTCAGGTGCGGGTCGGAGAACAGCGTGACGGTGGCAAGGCTCGCCAGGGGGAAGCCCTCCGGTTCGGCCACGAGCCGCCCTTCCAGCGGCTTCACGAGCGTGACGATCGACGCTTGAATGCCGAACAGCCCACCGGAAGCGCGCGCTTCCACCTGCCCGTTGCCGCTTGCCAGCGGTTCGATGCTAAAGCCGCTGGGGAGCGCTTCCTGCAGCTGCAGCGCGGTCAGGGTCGCGCTCGTTTGGATCGCGGCACCGCGCTTCTCGATGTGCATGTCGCTCACGGTGAAGCCCCGTGGCAGGCTCGGCACGGAGGTGACCGTGGCGGTGCTGGCACTCATCGTGACGTTGGTGACGTTGTGCCCTTCCCACAGCAGCGAGGCGAGCTTGCTGGAGGGGACCGACAGGGCGCCGGTGGCGAGCGTCGCCGAGTCGGCCCGGCCCAGCAGCAGCACGAGCAGAGCACCAACGCCAAGCGCCACTCGAGCCCCCCGATGCCTACTCCCCCGTACTACCATGCTCACAGCTTGGCAGAGGCAGGAGCCTCTAACCTAAAGATTCCCCCAGGGCGCGTAGCTCAGCTGGCTAGAGCACCTCGTTTACACCGAGGGGGTCGCCCGTTCGAGTCGGGCCGTGCCCATATGATCCGAATAGCAGTGATCGGCGCCGGGCCCGCCGGGTTCTATACGGCTGGGCACCTGCTCAAGGACGGTCCGGAGACGCTCGAGGTGGACATGTTCGAGCGGCTGCCGACCCCGTGGGGACTGGTGCGCTCGGGCGTGGCGCCCGACCATCCGAAGATCAAGTCGGTGACGCGCATCTATGAGAAGACGGCGGCGCACCCGCGCTTCAGGTTCTTCGGCAACGTCGAGTTGGGCCGCGATGTTTCCCGCGAGGAGCTGGCCGAGCACTACCACGCGATCGTGTATGCGACCGGCTCGCCGGCGGATCGCCCGCTCGGCATCCCCGGTGAGGAGCTGCCGGGCAGCCATCCGGCGACCGACTTCGTTGGCTGGTACAACGGCCATCCCGACTACACCGACCACGACTTCGACCTGTCGGCAACGCGCGCGGTGGTGATCGGCAACGGCAACGTGGCGCTCGATGTGGCCAGGATGCTGACGCTCAGCCACGACGAGCTGGCAAGGACCGACATCGCCGACCATGCCCTGGAGCTGCTCGACGCGAGCAGCGTGAGCGAGATCACGGTGGTGGGCCGCCGCGGACCGGCCCAGGCCGCGTTTACGAACCCCGAGCTGCTGGAGCTGGGCGAGCTGGAGGAAGCGGACGTGGTCGTCGACCCCGAGGAGCTGGAGCGCGCGCTGGCCGTCGAGGACCCCAATGCCGACCCGACCTCGAAGCGAAACGTGGCGGTGCTGCGCGAGTATGCGAAACGACCGTTGGCGAACAAGCGCAAGCGAATCATCCTGCGCTTCTTGCTCTCACCGCTTGAGTTTTTGGGGGATGGGGGGGGCGTTCGAGCCGCCACCATGGCGCGCAATGCACTACAGGCCACTGAGGACGGTCGGCTCAGAGCCGTGCCGACGGGTGAGACGGAGAGCGTCGAGGCGGGGCTCGTGTTGAGGGCGATCGGCTATCGCGGGATCGCGCTGCCGGGCGTGCCGTTTGACGAGCGCTCAGCGACGATTCCAAACGAGGACGGGCGCGTGCTCGGCCCTGCGGGCGTATTGCCCGGCGAGTACGCCGTCGGCTGGATCAAGCGCGGGCCTTCGGGTGTGATCGGGACCAACAAGAAGGACGCCCAACAGACGGTGAACGCGCTGCTGGAGGATCTGGCGAGCGGCACGCACCTGGATCCCGCCAACCCCGCCCCGGAGTCGATCGAGCGCCTGCTGGCCGAGCGCGTGCCGGCGCTCGTGACGTACGAGGGCTGGTCTGAGATCGACCGCCACGAGCAGGCGCTGGGCGAGCCCCATGGACGCCCGCGCGTGAAGCTGACACGCATCGATGAGCTGCTGCGCGTAGCCGCCGGCGAGACCCCCGAGGCCGAGCCGCTGGACACGCTCGGCCTGCGCTGACACCTCGCCAGCCCATATGGCACACTGACTAGCTCGCGCGCCGTTAGCTCATCGGGTAGAGCTCCGGACTTTTAATCCGGCGGGGCGGGTTCGAGTCCCGCACGGCGCACTGCGAAGAGCCCATCGTCCAGCGGTATCCGCTGGCCACGACCCAGTAGAGCTTCAGTTGCTCTCGCCGACGGCTTGTAGCACTCCTTCGCCGCGTTGGGTGAGTTGCCAGGCACGGGGCATGCCCTTGGTTGGTCCTACTCCGGTGTCGTGGATCAGCTCGTAGCGCTGTAGGCGGTTGAGCAGCTTCGATGTCTGTCCCTCATCGCTGATGCCGGCTGCTTGAGCGATCTGCTTACTCGAGGCACCGGGGTATGCAGCGATCGAGGAGAGCACGAGTGCGGTCCTGTAGGTGAGGCGTATCGGCAGGTCTTTGAAAGGATCGGACGGCAATCGCGGCGTGCTCGGCTCGGGGATGCTCACGGGTCGTGCCAGCTCCTTCTGTGCGGCAGCCGCTCCGAGATAGGGTTGGGCGATCATCGCCATCAAAGGACCGGCAAGCTCGATTAGCGGTCGCTTCTCACAGTCAAGCATGCGAGCATGGATGACGCTGAACACGGCACCAACAGTGCCCTCCGCGGTCAACGGTGAGGGTTCTCCACCACTCTTGCTCAGCGAGCGTCCCTGATCGATGATGGCGATGATCTGTGCAAGCACACGCTTACGGGCGTCAAGGGTCTTTGCTCCTGCGGCAAGCGCCTCCACGACCAAAAGGCGCGCCATACCAGGCTCATAATCAAGAAACAACAACAATCCCGTAAGACCGGTTCTGATCCTGTCAGCCCACTTCTCCTGTCCCTCCTTGGCCTGTAGAACAGCCCGTGTGGCTTGTTGGACGGCCTCTTCAAACGCTGCGTGTAGGCATCCTTCGCGGTCTTCGAAAATGTCGTGGAACGTGCGACGGGACATTCCCGCCCGCTCAGCAACAAGTGCCGCGGTCAACCCCTGCACTCCACGCTCATACACAAGTTCAGTGGTCGCGGTGATTAGGCGCCGGCGTTGCATCTCAACGACATGCGAGCCCTGACGTCCCGCACGATCAACCCGACCATCCCCATTGGAGTGTGTGTTAGTGCGCGATCGCACCATGCACCATCCTGCCCTTCTCCGTCAACGTCCAGGCATTCGGCATCCCATGCTCTATGACCGCACCAGCGTTCTCGACTAGCCCAGCACGCTTGAGACGTGCGAGCAGCTTCGATACCTGCCCCTGGTCAGATATCCCAGCACCCTCAGAGACAATCCGATTAGAGGACCCAGGCTCATCAGCAACGGCGATCAGTACGCGGATCGTGCGATACGTCAAGCGCATCCCAAGCTCATGCAACGGATTCACCACAGGCCGGCGTAAGACACGAGTCTTCATGTCAGGGACTGAGCGTTCCAGCTCGCGGCGCGCCGCCGCCGGACCCAAATAGGGGAGCACGATCATGCTCACCAATGGGCCAGCCAACCCAAGCAACGGCTCACGACTATTGGTGACCAATCGTCCATGCAGGACCGCGAGCACCGCACCAACAGCACCCTCCGCCGTCACAGCGGCTCCCCTCAGGGTAGACGTTGCTTCTCCGCGACCCTCATCGACAAGCCTAGTCAGGGTCCCAAGCATGCGCGTGCGACGCTCAAGCGCCCTCGAACCAGCCGCCAATGACTCAACGATCATCAAGCGAGCAAGCGCAGGATCCTCATCCAAACACGCAAGCAACGACACCAAACCAGCACGAACTCGCTCAACCCACTTCAAAGACGTCTCATAGGCGGGGACCACAACGCTCGCGATCCGCTCAACACCCTCATCGAACGCGGCAAGAAAACACTCCTCGCGATCCGCGAACAGCTCATAGAACGTGCGCCGCGACACACCAGAGCGGGCGACGACGTGCGCGACGGTGACGTTCCCTACACCGTGCTCTGCAACCTCGACGATCATCGCCGTGAGGATCCGCCCGCGTTGGATCTCCACAAGACCATCCACACCCAAACCAGCCTGGCCAGAACGCGCTATCTCACGCACCCCGACCCCTCCATTATTGGAGGACATGACTACCACACCCCTATTTCCGCTTCTTTGCTTTCGCCTTCGTTCTCTTGGTCTTCTTGCTGGCCTTCTTAGCCTTGGGACAACCCGTGGCGCTGATCGGCGTGTTCTGATGGATCACTGCACCGTCCTGACCCGTAAACGCCGTCGGCATCACGAGTTTTGTCTTGCAGAGGTTTCCGTTCGCGGCTAGGGCTGAGTATTTGCCTTGCGGCAGGCTCAGTTCGAAGCTTGCGATTGGAACGTCGGGCACGTTCTTGAACGTACTGCTCGTAATGTTCGTCTTGTTGTTGATGAACGTGCTACCCACCAGGTCTACGGTCACGCCGTAGCCCTGCAATACCGCGATCAACGACGGGAATTCTTCCCCGGCGTGCGACACGAAATACGTGGGTCCTTCGATCGGGACCGGCAGCACCGGTGTGATCGCCTTCGCATGACCCACGATCGACGCTGGTGGACAGTTCGCGGGGTTCGCTTCGAATACCTTGGCGGTACACGCCTTCTGCAATGTCGTCAACCGAGACGGCAACTGCTTTGGCAAGTCCACCTTCACCGACGCGATGTTCGATTGTGAGGATGCTTGGTTCGCTCCGAGGCTGCCTGTGGGATACACGATCTTCGCGGTCAAACTCGCCCCGTTCGTCCTCGATGTTTTCCCGCTAGTGAATACCGAGAAGTTCGGCTTGAACGCAAGGCTTCGACACGACCCCATCTGGAAATGACTCGATACCGGCGCCGTTGCCCCTTCGAAGCTATAGGCCGTGCCGGAGAAGCTCATCGGGTTACAGCTCGTCGGGTTGAACATGAATTCTGGACGGTCGATCACAGCATCGATCTCGCGAATATCGGTCGGGATACCCTTCACAGTCTTCGGAAACGCCGTCGTTGAGATCGTCAACTGGCTCGTGTGCGGGTCCACTTCGATCTTCGCCCGCACCACTTCAGTCCCCAAGTTGAATGGGCCAGCGACAATAGGCACTGCGATAGACAAGCCGAACGGCGCGCCCTCATAGGGTCCGGTCAAATAGATCGGGGCTGGTGGAGCACCAGGCTCCGGCAACACGAACGGATACGGGCCAGGACCAACCTCAGCGACTGTATGCCCGATCTGCGATGCGCTTGAGCATGTTCCCGCTGCTGCTTGTGGTTCTTGACATAGGGGGACCTTTGCGATCATGCCCAACAGCCCCTCTGGTGTCTTGAACTGTAGTTTTTCGATGTGCTGCTGACCATCATTACGCGAGAGCAACATCGTGAAATCCGTATAGCCAGCCGCCTGGTCGGTCGTCGCACCAGCGGTCATCGTCGGTGCGAACGGTAGTGGTCCTGTACAGTTCGATGGACTGCTGCCGCCTGGTCCTGCGGTGATCTGAAAGTTGCTTTCCGATAGCGCATCCGCCGTCAACGGGCTACTCCACGGCGTGAAGTCCGCTGTTGCGGTATACACCCCGCAGAACTGTGGTGTCACGAGCGCTGCTTGTGCACCACCACTAAAGTTCAACACGAATTCGTTTAGCGGCGCGTCTGGTGTTCCCGGGTCTTGCGGGGTACCCTTGAACGTCGTCGTTATCTGACCCGTCTGTTCATTCAAATGAACCGTCCCGATCAGCTTCAGAAAGACGCCTTCGCCTTCTGCCGCTACGAGCAACTGTAGATTCGGCGGATTGGATTGAAGGACATACACGTTGCCTTTCAAACGCCCTGGTAGCAACGGTGTTGAGATTTCGTCCGTCCCCACCTTCGACGCCGCGGGACACGACGGCGGCCCGTCCATGGTTTCCTTTTCGGATTCAGGCCCACCAATGTTCTCCTGCCACGGCTGGCACGCCACCAACCCGGTCGCCTGTCCCGGGTTGATCGCCACGCCTTCAGGCAACACGACCGTTGTTTCCTTCAAGCCCGGTGTAGCCAATCCTTCAGGATTCAAGCCCTGCGGGACCTTTACGATCGTCGATAGGCCCGCAGGAGTGTCTGAGAAGCTAGTGTCCGGGGCTAGGCTTATGAACGGTGTGAAGTGCTTGAGCTTTTCACAACCGGTGATCCCTACGGGATCGTCTTCACTGTTATGCATCGGGAAGCTTATTGG
>DATNKN010000262.1:0-9250 GCA_035603375.1 Solirubrobacteraceae bacterium | reverse complement strand
GGCCGTCCCGGTCGCTGCCGCTCAACTGAACCGGCCCGCGAGCGCGATGATCGGACCCAGCCAACTGCCGTTGGATCCGCCGGTCGTGCTCCTGTTCCAGGACCCACAACCGGATCTTGCCCTCGACCGACCTTGCTTGCTCTCTGTTCATGCAGCAATATTCGGCTCACGGCGCACATTGCGCTTTGGACAGCGGTCCCAAATCGCCAGATGCCCGCTGGACAGTCGATCCAACTGGCCGCGCATTCGTAGGCGAGTCCTCGCACCCGGTATTTTGACGCCGCTCGAAGACAGAGGTATCGTGGTGGCCATGACCGACATCGGCGACAGCCTCTTCCACAAGGGGCAAGACGTGTGGGTCATACAGGGCGACGGCTCCCAGCGAGCAGCCGAGTACGTCGGCGAGGGCGAGATAAGCGCCTGGTTCGGAGGAGCCCCCACCGCAATCGTCGTCTACCCCGACACACGTTCGGGCGAGGCGGTCGCGATCGATCGCATCATTCCGCGGTAAACCGAAGGCCCAGACGCGTTCGATGGGCGATCCAGGATTCGAACCTGGGACCTCTTCCTTATCAGAGAAGCGCTCTAACCAACTGAGCTAATCGCCCGCGGTCGCCGATTCTAGCGTCCGTGACTGCTCGCCGCCGGCGATCACGCACCCCCGGGCGGGCGCAGCCGGTCCGCCAGCGCCAACGCCTCCTCGGGCCCTGCAAAAGACAGCTCGGCACGGTATCCGCTCTTATCGGCACGCACGCGAACTTCGGCGCCGAGGGCCTCTTCGAGCGTCGTTGCGATTGTGGCGGCAGCCTCCTCTTGATCGGGGTGTATACCGCCATTCGCCCGCGCCGAGCGCCCCTTTGATTGCGTGCCTTTCGACCGAGCGCCCTGCCCCTTGTTCGCATCCCTGGCCCGCGCTTCCACAACGCGCACCGACCAGCTTTCGCGTGTGGCATCTCGCGCGAGGCGCCGTCGCACACCGTGGTCCTCCGCCAGCAGCAGCGCACGTCCGTGTCCCTCGCTGAGCTGCTCGCGCTCAAGCATCTCGATCACCTCGTCGGGCAGGTCCAGCAGCCGCAACAGGTTCGACACCGCCACGCGGCTGCGACCAACGCGGCGTCCGACCTCCTCGCGCGTCAACCCCAGCTCCTCGACCAGCGCCGCGCACGCACGAGCCTCCTCGATCGGGTTGAGATCCTCGCGTGCCATGTTCTCTATCAGCGCAAGTTCAAGCGTCGCAGCGTCGTCGCGGTCTCGCACGAGCGCTGGGATCTCGGCTAGTCCCGCAATCTGGGCGGCGCGCCAGCGGCGCTCGCCCGCGACGAGCTCATACGTTCCCCCCGGCTTGGGCCGGACCAGCACGGGTTGCAACACTCCACGCTCGCCGAGCGAGCCAGCGAGGGCGCGTAGGGCCTCTTCGTCGAAGTGCCGCCGCGGTTGGTTCGGGTTCGCCACGATCAGCTCTACCGGGAGCTCGCGCAACTCCTCAACCGTCCGGTTCTCGCCGGACACACTCAAGATCGCGTCGAGTCCACGGCCCATTCCGCGCTTTGGCTTAGCCACGAGCCGCAACCTCCTTGGCCAACTCAAAGTACGCCTCGGCGCCCGCACTGTGTGGATCGTGGTGCGTCACCGGCAATCCGTAGCTAGGTGCCTCGCCGACCCTGACGTTGCGCGGGATCACGGTGTCGAACACGAGGTCGGCGAAGTGCTCGCGCACCTCGCGCTCCACGTCGCGTCCGAGCCTCGTCCTGTTGTCGTGCATCGTCAGTAGCATTCCCGCGACCGTCAGTCGCGGGTTGAGCTCGCGCTGCACCAACGAGAGCGTCTCCAACAGACCGGCGAGACCCTCGAGCGCGAAGTACTCAGTCTGAACGGGCACGATCACCCGGTCGGCGGCCACCAGCGCGCTGACCGTGAGCGGGCCAAGCGATGGCGGGCAATCGAGCACTATGTACTCGAACTCATCCCTGATTGGCTCCATCGCCTCCCGCAACCGACGCTCGAAACCATCGATGCGCGGCAGCTCAATATTTGCTCCTGCCAGCTCAGGACTCGCGGGGAGCAAGCTGAGGGTCTCGACGGAGCTATCAACAATCGCCTGTGCGGGCGTACTCTCGCCGGCCAGCACCTCGTACAACCCGGGCGTCTGCGAGCGCGGCAAGCCGAGTCCGACAGTTGCGTTCGCTTGCGGATCGACATCGATGAGCAGTGTCCGGTAGCCAGCCTCGGCAATGCACGCGGCCACATTCACGGCGGTCGTCGTCTTGCCAACGCCCCCCTTCTGGTTGGCTATCGCGTAAACCTTTCCCATCTCCGCCGGCACGCTAGCGCCGATCGGCATCGAAGGTCGGCCGGTCGATTCCACAACCTTCCCAGCTACACAACGCCCACACTTGACGCTTGGCCAATGTCGATCTCACGTTGCGAGCGGCTTCTTGCGAGCCATCCCGGCCCGGCGCGGGAACCGGTCCGGCGTGGCACGAAGCTTCGAAAACACGTGCAGATGGCGATTGCGCGCATCCTCCCAGGGCTGCACCCGGACGATCGACTGACACTCCAACCCGAGCAATTCGGCCGCCCCAGCCGCCGCGCGCTCCTCATCTCCGTCGCGCCTGCCGCGCCAGTCCACAAGGGCTCCCCCCACACGCAGCAGTGGCGCTGCGTACTCCAGCACGACCGGTTGTGGCGCCACCGCGCGCGCGAGGACGACGTCGTGCGCCCTGATTCCCTCCTGCCATTCCTCAGCGCGCGTGCACACCACTTCGGCATTCTCGATCCCGGCGTGCCCCGCGACGCGTTCAATGAACGCACACTTGCGAGCCTGGCTCTCCACAAGCTTGACTTGGCTCTCCGGGAGCGCGACCGCAAGCACCAGCCCGGGGAACCCCGCGCCCGCGCCGATGTCGGCGATCCTCCCGGCACCGCACACCACCTCGAGTTCGAGCGCGACCAGTGAATCGGCGAGGTGCACGTCAACGGCGGCCGCCGGCTCTCGCACCGTCGTAGGGGCGAGCTCGTCGGCGGCCAGGCAAGTGAGGACAGCGGCAAGCTGCTCACGCTGCTTATCGTCGAGAGCAAAGCGTGCCGCGAGTTGAGCGAGCCTTTCCGGATGCTCCTGTTTCACGTGAAACTTTGGCGGGCCGAGAGAGACGCCCTTCTCCGATCGGTCACGCTCGCCGTTTCACGTGAAACGACCCGACCCGCCGGTGCGCCGTCGGCATACCCACGACCCCTGCCCTGAACACCGATCACACAAGGACAACTGGCTTGCCTCAAACCTCGACAGGCTCCACAACCAAATACCGCTCGGGTTCATCGCCCTCGCTGTGGGTTTCAACGTCGTCACGCTCCCGTAGGTATTCGTGGACGATGCGCCGCTCTGACGCCGGCATCGGGTCAAGCTCAACCGCCTCCCCGGAGCGCAGCGACTCCTCGGCGGCGTCCAGCGCTATCGAGCGCAAACTCTCGGCGCGACGCTCTCGATACCCATCAGCATCGATCGTCACACGCGCATCGGGCGAGCCCCCACGAAAGACGATGCGCTGCGCCAAGTGCTGGATCGCATCGATCGTCTGGCCGTGCCGGCCGATCAACAGTCCGACGTCGTCCCCCTCCACCGAGCCAGTCAAGACACCCTCTGACTGCTCGATCCGCACGTCCACGTCAAGCCCAAAGCTGTCGACGATCTCCTCCAGAAACTCCCGCAGGACTACCGCCGGGTCCTCACCCTCCTCCCGAAGCTCCTCCTCGGTCTGACTCATCGCCGCCTACCGGAGCGCTTCTTCTTCTTACGCGGGGGAGGAGGTGGGGTGCCGCCTGCACCGACACCCGCCAATGCGGGCTCAGCCAGAGACCCTTTCGAGCCCTGTTGCCTACCGTTGGTCGAGCTACCGTCTCCTCCAGGCGAGGCATCCTTGCCGACCTTCACGGTCGGCGGCGGTCCAAAGCTGCGCCTGACGAAGTAACCCTGACCGACGGTCCACAAGTTCGTGGTGATCCAGTACACAAGCAAACCAGCGGGATATTTGTAGAGCACGATCACGAAGAACACCGGCAGTGCCATCATCAGGCGTCGCTGCGTCGGGTCCGCCGTTGCCGACATGATCATTGTCGAGGCGAGCTGCGAGCCGACGTAGAGCACCAACAGCACGACCAGCGCGACGCCCGTCGCCTTGGCAGTGATGTCCGGTATGAACAAGAACTTGGCCGAGCCTGGAGCAACCGTCTGGCAGCCAGTCTGTTCGACGTACTTAGTGGGCAGCTTCGCAAACGTCAAGATCGTCGTGTGGTGCAGCGCGTTGTAGTGAGAGATGAGCGCGTTCCCGCAGATGTGCTTCTTCAGGTCGGTGCGGAGCATGTAGAACAGCGAGATGAACACGGGCAGCTGTAGGAGCAGCGGCAGGCACGAGGCAAACGGGTTGACTTTGTGCTCCTTGTAGAAGCCCATGATCTCCTGCTGCTGGCGCTGCTTGTCATCCTTGTACTTCTCCTGCAGGGCCTTCAACTCAGGCGCGAGGCGCTGCAGTTCCTGCATCGAGCGGAACTGCTTGAGCGTTAGCGGCACAAGCACGGCGCGTATCAAGACCGTCAGCCCGACGATCGCTAGACCCCAGCTGGTGCCCACAAGATGGTTGTGGATGAACACCAGGATCGACTGGAACACGCTTATCAGCGGCGAAAACGCTTCCTCGATGATGTTTGCGGAGATGAACATTCTGGGAGCTGCCTTACCGGCTATCGATCGTGTGGAGCTGGCGATGCGGATGTCCGGACTACCCGGCCCGCGCGCCGCTGGTCGCCCCCGAACAGCCGCTGAGCCTCGACCGGGTCGAACCCCCCGTGGCTCCACGGATTGCACCTGAGCAACCGCCACGCGGCTAGCACGAGGCCCCTCAGTATGCCGTACTCGCGCACCGCCTGTACCGCATACCGAGAGCACGTCGGCTCATACTTACAGCGCCGCGGCAGCGCCGGCGAGATCAGGCGCTGGTAGAGCACCACCGGAGCCAGCACAACCTCGCGTGCGGCGCGGTCAAGTCTCACGAGCGCTCGCTTCCCCCTCGCGCAAACCGGCCTGACCGAGCAGATCGGCGAGCGCTCGATCGATCCCTGCGAGCCCGTCGCGCTCGGCCAGCTCGCGGGCCTCGGGGCGCGCGACGACAACGACGTCGTGGCCTGCTCTCAATTCGCCCAACACCCCATCAAACGCCTCACGCAACAACCGCTTGACCTGGTTGCGCTCAACCGCGCCGCCGACCTTGCGCGACACCGACAGCCCGAGGCGTGGTCGCTCGATCGACTGATTGGGAAAGGAGTAGAGCACCAGGTGACGGTTGGAAACCGATCGGCCCTGGCGATATACCCGCTCGAACTCGGCGCTGCGCGACAAGCGGCGGCCTCGACGAGGTGCTTGCGCCATCATCGCGTGCCCGCGGCTAAGTGGACAGGCGCTTGCGTCCCTTGCTGCGCCGCCGCTTGAGCGTGAGCTTTCCCGCGCGAGTGCGCATACGGGCGCGAAACCCATGCGTGCGGGCTCGCTTGCGTTTCTTTGGCTGGTAGGTGCGCTTCATGATCTATGTTCTCCGGCCGCACTCGTTTTCCTGTCGCGACCGCAAGCGCCAGAGCCGGCCGCGGCAGACCGGCTTGCGCCAAGCACCAAGTATAGACACCCGCCGAGGCCATTGCCCGACGGTCCCACCACGTCCCAGTGAGCCCCAGCAACGGAATTTCTCGCCATTTGCGGTGAGCCGAGCCACGACGCGGACGCGGACGAGCGGGCTCGGATATATTCGTTGGACCGGGCTCTCCTTGGGTCCCACGCAAATGATTTCCGCCCGCTTTCTCCCGCAAGGAGCAGATCATCGCTGCCGTGAGCACCCAGCTCGATCGCATCTGGTCAGAGGTAAGAGCCGAGCTTTCCCAGACGATCAACGATCCTGTCTATCGGATCTGGCTGGAGCCGCTTAGGGCTGTCGAGCTGACAAGCAACTGTCTCGTAGTCCAGGCACCCGCCCAGACCTGTGGATGGATCAGGGAGCGCTTTGGAAGAACATTGCAAGCCTGCGTAGCTGCTGTGCTGGGCCCCGACTTCGCGATCGACATCGTCGCGGTGACCCCCGGCGGGCAACCGGCTGCCGGTCGAACACGCCCGACATCCACAGGCCTCTCCACAGTCTCTCCACAACCCGCTCACGCCGCCTGCGGCAACCCAAAGCTCACCTTCGACCAGTTTGTGATCGGCGACTCCAACCGCCTGGCTCACGCCGCTGCCCTTGCCGTCAGCGAGCTACCCGCCCACGCATACAACCCACTCTTCATCTGCGGACCTCCAGGCGTAGGCAAGACACACCTGCTGCGATCGATCGCCACCTTCATCGCCGCCTACAACCCTGGCTTGAACGTACGCAGCACAACAGGCGAGGCTTTTACCAACGGCTTCCTGCGAGCGCTCGGTTCAGACCAGCTGAGTAGCTTCAAGGCAGGCTTTCGCCACGTAGACGTGCTGCTGATCGATGACGTCCAATTCCTGGAGCGTAAGACCAAGACCGAGGAGGAGTTCTTCCACACCTTCAACGACCTCTACGATGCCGGTAGCCAGATCGTGTTGAGCTCCGACCGCCCACCCAGCGATCTGCAGGCACTCGAAGACAGGCTTCGCGAGCGCTTCCAATCCGGCCTGGTCGCCGATGTCAAACCGCCAGACCTCTCGACCCGGCTCGCCATCCTGCGCAAGCGTGCCCAGCATGACGGCATCGAGCTTGCAGACCCACGAGCCCTGGATACGATCGCTCAGCGCATCGACGTCAATGTTCGTGCGCTCGAGGGAGCATTGATTCGAGTCGTCGCCTTCAGCTCGCTCACCGGCCGACCGTTGACGGTCGAGTTGGCCACGGAGGTACTCGACGGCCTCTACCCCAAGTCCGAGCCACGACCACACTCCATCGCCGAGATCAAGGCGGCGGCCTGCGAGCAATTCGGGCTCTCTCCAGAGGAGCTGCTCTCCCCAACACGCACCGCGCGTATCGCATGGCCGCGGCAAGTCGCTATGTACCTCTCGCGGGAGCTAACCCGAGAGTCCCTTCCAGCAATCGGACGAGAGTTCGGTGGCCGCGACCACACCACGGTCCTGCACGCCTGGCGACGAACCGAGCAGCGCATCTCTGCCAACCCAGCATCGCGTGCGACCGTTGAAGAGCTGCGATCACGCCTCACCTCGACGTCCTCATGACCGACGCACTTGAGACACTTTCCTCCCTCCACAGCAACAGCACAGGCATAACCATCCAATCCCTTGTAGCTATCGCAAATCCACAACTCCACAGCCTCTACTAAATCTATAAACCCAACAAGGTGCATACGTGAAGCTCTCCCTTTCGACTGATGAGTTGCTGACTCAGCTGCAGACAGCCACGCGGGTTGCGTCCTCACGCTCCTCGGTGCAAGCCCTCTCCGGAGTGTTGATCTCCGCCACCGGTGAGACGCCGATGTTGCTGGCGACCGATATGGAGGTTGGTCTGAAGGTGCCGCTCGCTGGCGAGATCGTTCAGCCGGGCCTCGCGGTGCTACCGGCGCGGCTGTTGCTCGAAGTGGCGCGTTCGCTGCCCGCTGAGACGGTCACGCTCGAGCTTCGCCCCGCTGAGCAGGACGTCGAGTTGATCTCCGGGCCGTCAAAGTTCCATCTACGGACGCTGCGCGCCGAGGACTTTCCGGAGCTACCAACCCCCGATCCTGCAAGTGGAGTGAAGCTGCCGACGCAGGTTTTTGTGGAGACGGCCCTGCAGGTTGCTCGCTCAGCCTCAAAGGACGAGACGCGTCCGGTGCTCACTGGGGTGCTCGTGTCTGCCGCCGGCCAGGAGTTGACGATGGTTGCAACCGACTCCTACAGGCTGAGCGTTAAGCATGCGACCTTGGAGTCTCCGCTGGACGGAACGGTCGAGGCGAACGTGCCGGCTCGCGCTCTGCAGGAGCTGGCGCGGATTGCTCAGGCTGGCGATGAGCCCGAGCTGAGGGTCGGGGTCGGTCAGAACCAAGTCGTCTTCGAGATTGGTGAGATTGTGCTTTCCTCGAGGTTGATTGACGGCCAGTTCCCCAACTACCGCCAGTTGCTCCCCGAGTCGGTCGAGCACGAGTTGCGACTGGCTAGCGCGGAGATCGCCGACGTTGTCCGTCGCGTCAGCCTGTTGGCTCAGAAGAACGCGCCGCTGCGTCTCAGCTTCGCGGAGGGCGAGCTGACAGTGTCCGCTCAGACACCCGATATCGGCGAGGCAAGCGAGGCGCTGCCCGTGCCGTTCTCCGGCGAGCCGTTCGATATCGGTTTCAACCCGGAGTTTCTGAGGGACGGGCTTGAAAGCGTTGAGTCCGACGATCTCGTGCTGAAGCTGATCAGCCCGCTGCGTCCAGGTTTGATCGAGTCCCCCGATGGCGGTGGATTCGTATACCTAATCATGCCGATTCGCTTGAATAGCTGAGGTTGGCGGGAGGGTGAGGTGCGGGTGCTCAGCGTGCAACTACGCGACTTTCGCACCTATGCGCGGGCTGAGGCTCATCTCGGCGATGGCCTGACGGTTGTCCATGGCGCCAATGGCGCCGGCAAGTCAAACCTGCTGGAGGCGCTCTACTTCGGGTGCACTGGCTACTCGCAGCGCACCCGCACAGAGCGCGAGCTGGTTCGCTTTGGCGCGCAAGCCGCGCGAGTCGTGGTGTGCCTGGCTGCCAATGGGCGCACCCACGAGCTGACCGTGGGCTTTCAGCCCGGCTCGCCGAAGCGTATGACAGTTGACGGCGCTCCCGTGGAGCACCTCGCCGACGTTGAGCAGAGGCCACTTGTCAGCGTATTCTCGCCAGATCGACTGGAGCTATTGAAGGGTCCCCCGGCGCTGCGCCGCGGGCACCTCGACCGGCTGGTGAGCGCGCTCTGGCCACTGCGCGCGGCAGTGCGACGCGATTACTCGCGCGCGCTGGCACAACGGAATGCCCTGATCGCCGGCATACGCTCCTCCAGAGCTTCTCGCGCCACGCTGCCGACTTGGGATCTCGAGCTGGCTCGCCACGCGCTCGCGCTGCGCGAACACCGCGAGGAGGTGGTTTCGCTGCTCGCCGATCACTTTGCCGAGCGCGCCGTCCAGCTGGGATTGAGTGGCGAACCGCGATTGGAATACCGCCCTCGCTCGAAGGCGAGCACAGTCGAGGAGCTCGTCGCCGAGTTGGAGCAACGCTTGCCCAGCGACCTTGACCGCGGTTTCTCCACCCA
>DATNKN010000248.1:0-9521 GCA_035603375.1 Solirubrobacteraceae bacterium | reverse complement strand
TGGACTTGCCCGACCCATTCGGCCCGACCACGACACTCACGCCGGGGCCGAAGTCCAGTTTGGTGCGGTCGGGGAACGACTTGAACCCCTTCATCGTGAGCGACTTCAGATGCATTGGGCTATGCCTTGGAAAGGCTCTCCAACGCTTCGCTGGCCGCCTGCTGCTCCGCATGCTTCTTGCTGCGCCCACGGCCGCTGCCCAGCGCTTGACCGTCGAGGAAGGCCACGACCGTGAAGGTGCGGTCGTGCGGAGGACCATGCTCCTCGGTTACCTCGTACTCGATCGTCTCCCCGCGTCGCGCCAGCGTCTCCTGCAGGGCGGACTTGAAATCCAGCGGGTGCTCCAACGCGTGCTCGATCTCCGGGGCGAATGCCTGCACCACCGCCTCGGCGGTGCGCTCGTAGCCGGCCTGCAGGTAGCACGCTCCGATCACCGCCTCGATCACCGACGCGAGCACCCGCTCGGTTTGCAGGGAGCCGACTGACTTGCCATCCCCGTTCTCCGGCGCGGCGGCCTGCATCCGCTCTCCCACACGCAGGCGTTCGGCCACCTCCCGACAGGAGCGTCCCGACACGGCCTGAGCGCGGATCTTCGTGAGCCGCCCAGCGCCGAAGCGCTCGGCTTCCAAGCGCGGGTATAGGTGCGTGGTGACGGCCAGCGCGAGCACGCTGTCGCCAAGGAACGCAAGGCGCGTGTAGGAGTCGCTGCGCCGCTCCGTCCAGGAGGCGTGCGTGAACACCTGTAGCGCCAAGTCCTCGGGTAGTTCGTCCAGCAGCGATTGCAGCAGCTCTACGCCGCACCGGTCTCTCCGATCATCCATCGCTTGAGTTTGCCACTACGAAATCCACGGCCTGCCCGACGGTCAGGATCTCGGATGCCTGCTCGTCGGAGATGCGCACGCCGTAGGTGTCCTCCAGCTCCTGCACAAGCGTATACAGGTCCAGCGAGTCGGCCCCGAGATCGTCCTTGAAGCGGGTTTGCTCGCCGATCAGATCGACATCCACGTCCAGCTCGTCGGCCAAATGGGCCTGGATCAGGACGAACACTTGCTCGCGGTTCATTCGCCCGCCAGGCTAGCCGGATCGGCGGACACAGGCACCTTGCGCAGCGCGTCGGCGTCGCTGAGTGCGGCATATGTACGGCCAACCACGTCCTCGCGCGCGCCTCGCTCGGCACGCAATATCGCCTGCGCGAAGCCGCGCCTGCCGAAGCGCCCGTGCGGAATCACCGCGAGGCGACGCAACCCCAGCAGGTATGCGCCGCCGGCCGCTTCGGGGTCGATCTCCTCGCGAAAGCCGCGCAGCGCCGGACGCAAGAGCATTCCGCCGAGCTTGCCTCGCGTGGAGGAGGAGGCGGCGTCGCGAACCGCCCCGAGGATCGTCTGAGAGACGCCCTCCATCAGCTTCAGCGCGATGTTGCCGGTGAAGCCGTCGGTCACGATCACGTCGGCCGCACCGCCGACGATGTCGCCGCCCTCGACGTTGCCGACGAACGAGAACGCGGCGCCAGCCGCGCCCACAACGGCCAGGCGCTCGCGCAGCTCGGCACCGGCACCCACCACCAGCTCGCTGCCGCGCTCTGACTCCTCGCCGTTTGAGAGCAACCCGACGCGTGGATGCCGTACACCCAGCACCGCAGTGGCAAACGCAGCGCCCATGAAGGCGAATTGCACCAGGTGCTCGCCCCGGGCCTGTGCGCTCGCGCCGACGTCGAGCAGCGTCACGGCGTGGTTGGGAACGGGTATCGGCAGAGCCAGCGCCGGGCGGTGAATGCCGGGCGCGCGCTTGACGTTGAACAGCCCCGCTGCCAGCGCCGCCCCTGTGCCGCCCGCACACACGAGCGCCTGAGCGCGACCCGCGGCTACCGCCTTGGTGGCTTGCACGATCGAAGCCTGCGGCGTGGCGCGCACAGCGCGCGAGGGGTCGGGGCTCTTCGCGATTGACACGGGCGCGTCGATCACCTCTACCTGCGACCCCAGGGGTGGGAGGGACCGGAAATCGGCGGCCGGACCGAACAGCAGCACGCGCACACCCCGCTCGGCCGCGATCCGCACGCCTGCCGCCACCTCCGCCGGGCCCATGTCGGCGCCACCGGCATCCACTGCCACGACAGGGCTCGCGTGCGAGTCGAACGCCTGCGCCGCGCGGCCCTCAGCCGAGCTGCTCACTGCGCCGGGCTACTCGTGGTCGTGATCGTGCTCGTGGCTGTGCGCGTCCTGCGCCACGATCTCGCGGCCCGCATAGGTGCCGCACACTGGGCACACGCGGTGCGGTCGGCGCGGACTGTGACAGCGCGGGCACTGGTTCACCGTCGGCGCCTCGATCTTGTGGTTGGCGCGACGCAGCGAGGTGCGGCTGTGCGACTGCTTTTTCTTGGGTACCGCCATCGGCGGGACAGGCTACCAGGGCAGCGACCAAATAGCCGCGTTGGGACTAGTCGTGTCGAGACTAGCCGTGTCGAGACTAGCCGCGTTGGGACTAGCCGCACGCGGACTACTCAAGCTTCAACTCGCTCAGCTTCGCCCAGCGGGGGTCGGGCGCCCGCTCGTGCGTGTGCTCGGGACCGGCGGGGTCCAGCTCGTTGAGGTCGGCCGCGCACACCGGGCACAGTCCGGCGCAATCCTCGCGGCAGAGCACCTGCGCGGGCAGCGCCAGCACGAGCGCATCTCGCGCCCAGGCCGCCAGGTCAAGCTCCTCGTCTGTGACATACGGGCTCGACAGTTCCTCGCCACCACCGGGGACGTCGATCTCACGCGCGTCCACGTCGATTTGGCGAGCCGCGTCCTTCAGGCAGCGCATGCACGCACCCGTCAGGGTCGCCATAAAGCGCACTCGCAGTGCGTAGCCGGCGCCGGCCATGCGCGAAACGTCGAGCCTCACAGGCACCGCGTCCGGACTGGCGCGATAGGGCTCTCCGCCCAGCGTGAGCGCGTCGATCTTGACAGTGAGATCGAGGCGCCTGCCCTCCCCCGCGCTGAGGCGCATGCCCCCGAGGTCGAGAACGTGCGTCACCGCGGTCATGCCCCCAGGCTAGAGGGTTGATGTGGGTTGAGCGGCCTTTTACCGCCGCAACGCAGCGGGGACGTCGGCATTATGTATTCGTTTTTGAACAATTCATCATAGCGACTACGAATAGTAGTTACTATGGTAGTCGATCAAAAAGTTTGATATGCAGATCAGCCGTCGCCGCGCAGCTCGCGCTTGAGCACCTTGCCGGTGGCGTTGCGCGGCAGCTCATCCACGAACACGACTTCGCGCGGCACCTTGTAGCGCGCGAGGTTGTGCTTGACGTACTCCTTCACCGCTTCCTCGTCCAGTCCCGAATCCTCGCGTGCGACGACGAACGCCTTCAGGCGCTGGCCGAACTTCTCGTCGTCCACGCCGATCACCGCGGCCTCCTCGATGCCCTCGTGGTCGGCGAGCAGGTCCTCGACCTCGCGCGGGAACACGTTCTCGCCGCCGGAGACGATCATCTCGTCGTCGCGGCCGTCTACGAACAGGCGCCCGCCCGCGTCCATGCGGCCAACGTCGCCGGTGCTCATCAGCCCGCCGATGATCTCCTTGCCGCCACCGCCGGTGTAGCCCTCGAAGACCATCTCGTTCGCCACGAAGATGCGGCCGTTGGTGCCGCTCGGGACCTCTTTGCCGTGCTCGTCGAGCAGCTTGACCACGGTCCCCATCGGCGGCTTGCCGGCCGTGCCGGGAGCCGCGCGCAGGTCGGCGGGCGTGGCGATCGTGGCCCACGCAACCTCGGTGGAGCCATACAGGTTGTAGAGCACGTCGCCGAACGTGTCCATCGCGCGGATCGCAAGCTCCCCCGGCAGCGCCGAGCCGCTGAGGGCGATCACCTTCAGTGCGTGCGTGTCGTACTTGGAGATCGTCTCCGCTCCCAGCTCCAGTATGCGCTGCAGCATGACCGGTACCACCGCCAGGGCCGTGGCGCGATGCTCGGCGACCGCTCGCAGCGTGTCCTCAGGGTCGAAGCGCCTGCGAAGCACGAGCGTGGAGGACAGCGGCAGACCGAGCGTGAAGTGCGCAAAGCCCCACGAGTGGAACATCGGAGCGGCGATCATCGTCGTCTCGCGCGCCTTCAGGGGGATCTTCGAGAACAGCGCCGCGGCCGGCTCCAGCGAATCGGGCTGTTTGCGCGCCGCCCCCTTGGGCGTTCCGGTCGTGCCGGAGGTGAGAATCACGACCCTGCCACTCTCGGTCGGCGGGGTTAGATCGGCGGTGCTGCCTTTGGCGATCAGGTCTTCCAGCAGTGGGTCCGTCTGCTCGGCACCTGGCTCGCTCCATGCGACGAAGCGCTTGCGACCCTCGCCGCCGTCGCCGACGAGATTGGCAAAGTCAGCGTCGTACACGAGCCCCGCCGGGTTCTCGCGGCGCATAACGTCGGCGATCTGAGGGCCGGCGAACGCCGTGTTCAAGTACAGCGAGTTGGCGCCCAGCTTCGAGCACGCAATCGTGGCCTCGACGAAGCCGCGATGGTTGCGGCACATGATCGCCACCCCGTCGCCTTCGGAAATCCCCGCCGCCTGCATTTCGCGGGCGAGCGCGTTGGTGCGCAGATGCACCTCTTCGAAGGTCAGCGTGCCACGCTCGTCAATCAGTGCCGCACGATCGGGAAAGCGCGCGGCCGAGCCGGTGTAGGCGGCCGCGGGCGTGGCGCCCCAGCGCTTCAGCGCCACCACCGACCTGACGGCACGGTCGGGTCGCACCGGCGTGAGGATGCCGGTGCCCAGGAGCACCTTCGCGACTTCCAGTCGATACTTGAGCGGCGAACTCACCGCGGGCACCCTACCCAAAAACGCGCTCGTTGCGCACATCGGAGCTGCCCGGGGTGCTGTTCGGGTCGGTACATGTACCTCTTATGACCGAGTTCCCCTCGGCGCATACGCCGAGTAGCCGAGTCTCACATGTGCGACTCATCTCCGACCGGCACATGTGCCGGTCGGTCGGGGCGCGCATGCGCGCCCCGAGCAGGGCCGCATGCGGCCCTGCTTTCCGGGCAGTGCATGCACTGCCCGGGGCCATGCCACATGTGGCATGGCCGTCCCCAACGAACCCCTAAGAAACTTCCGCCGGCTCGTCCTTGCCCTGCAAGCGCTCGCGTCCGCGCTGCACGGCGGCGATGAACTTCGAGAGGTTAACCTCGAGCGTGCCGAGGATCTCATCGGCATAGTCCTCGGCGCCAAGACGGATCTCGCGCTCGCGCGCACGGGCGTCCTCGACGATGTCCTCGGCGGCACGCTCGGCCTGCTTGGTGACCTCCTCGTCACCGACGAGTGTCTCCTGGCGCTCGCGCGCCTCCTTGACGATGCGCTCGGCCTCCTTCTTGGCCTCGGCGAGCATCTCCTGGCGCTCCTTGACGATCCAGCGCGCCTGCTTGATCTCCTCGGGGATCGTCGCGCGCATCTGGTCGAGGATGTCGTAGATCTCCTCCTTGTCGACCCTGACCTGGTCGGTCATGGGTACCGACTTGGCGTTGTGCACCAGGTCGTCGAGCTTGTCGATCAGCACCAGCACGTCCATCAGCGATCACCTCCGTGGGGCTTCCCGCGCCACGTCCTATGGGCAGAGTTGTCTCTCAAAGTGAGCCTCACGTCAGCAAAGTTCGTCAGCGCCGCAACTCTTCCTGCAAGCGCTCGGCCACCCGTGCGGGCACCAGATCGTCGATTCGCCCACCGAACGTGGCGAGCTCCTTCACGCCACTGGAGGACAGGAAGCTGTATTGCGGTGAGGCCATTAGATACACCGACTCTATCTCGGGATCCTGCCGTCGGTTGAGCTGGTTCATCTCGAACTCATACTCGAAGTCGGAGATCGCGCGCAGCCCCTTCACGATCGCCTTCGCGCCGACGCTGCGCGCGAACTCGACGACAAGCGTATTGAACGGCTGTGCGCGTACGCCCGGAAGGCTCACGAGCGCCTCTTCGATGAAGGCCATCCGCTCCTCAATGCCGAAAAGCGTCTTGTCCTTGCGCACCGAGCGGTTCACGACCGCCACCACAACCTCGTCATACAGGGCCGCCGCGCGCTGGATCACATCCAGGTGGCCGTTGGTGATCGGGTCGTAGGATCCCGGGCACACGGCTATCGACTTCTCAACGTTCATGGCTGTCCTCGCTTGACATCATCGCACCCATCATCGCCATCGGCGGGCAGGCATTGGATCGTGATAGTCGTGTCTCCATAGCGCCGCCGCGCGATCGTCTGTAGCGCCAGCTCCGCCGGCGCGCGTCGATCGCTCTCGACAACCACGCGCGCACCGGGGCTCAGCAGCGCCGGCAACAGTACCGAGCAGCCGCTCCCAAGCTCGCTCGCGCGCCTGTAGGGAGGATCGACGAACACGAGATCGTATGTCTCCCGGCGCGCTCGTGCGGCGCGCAGTGCCCGCAGCGCATCGCCGGCGCGCACCTGCGCCTGCTCCTCGCCGAGGCCAAGCGAGGCCAGGTTCGCCCTCAGTGCTGCCAATGCGCTCGCGTCGCGCTCCACGAACACGACCCGCCGCGCGCCCCTGGAGAGCGCCTCGATGCCGAGCGCGCCGCTACCCGCGAACAGGTCGAGCGCGACCGCGCCGTCGAGCTCGCCAAGCATCGAAAACAGTGCCTCTCGCACCCGGTCGGAGGTCGGGCGGGTTGTGCGTCCGGGCGGCGCGCTCAAGCGCCGCCCGCCCAAGCGCCCGGCGATTACCCTCATGCGAGCATCGCGCCGGCGTCGGCCGCCGAAGTGCTCATGCGGGGATCGGCCGCAGCGCCTGCTCGCCAAACACGCTCTGCAGCGCTTCTCCGAGCAGCCCGTGCAGGGGCCCGCACAGCTCGGGGTCTTCCGCGAGGATCGTCTCGGCCCGCGCGCGTGCGTGCTCCAGCAGCTCGTCGTGTTCGGGCAGGCTCGCGAACTTGAACTGGCCGAGTCCCGACTGGCGCGTGCCGACCAGCTCGCCCTCCCGGCGCAGGCGCAGGTCGATCTCGGCGAGCTTGAACCCGTCGGAGTGCTGAGCGAGAGCACGCAGGCGCGCCGAACCAGCGGCCGCGGCTGAGGCGGCGAGAAAACAGGTCGAGCTATGCTCCCCGCGCCCGACCCGTCCACGCAGTTGGTGCAGCTGAGAGATGCCGAACCGCTCGGCGTTCTCCACCAGCATCACGGTCGCGTTCGGCACATCCACCCCCACCTCGATCACGGTCGTGGCTACCAGCACGCCCGCCTGGCCCGACGCGAAAGCCGCCATCGCCGCCTGCTTCTCGCGCGGGCGCATCTGACCGTGCAGCAGCTCGACGCTGTGACCGGCAAGCTCGCCGGCGCGCAACCGCTCGAACTCCGCGCTCGCCGCTCGCGCCTCGCCCTCCTGTGGGACCCCGTCCTGCGTGCCCTCCTCCACGAGCGGACACACCACATAGGCCTGGCGGCCGGCGTCGAGCTGCTCGCGCAGCAGGCGATAAGCCTCCACGCGCGCCTGCTCGCCGGCGACGATACGCGTGTCAATCGTCTGGCGACCACGCGGCAGCTCGCGCAGCACACTGCGATCCAGATCGCCATAGCGCGCCAGCGCGAGTGTCCTCGGGATCGGGGTCGCGGTCATGTGCAACATGTGCGGCGGTTTGGCGGGGTCCTGGTTTTCGAGCGCCGAGCGCTGGCGCACTCCGAAGCGGTGCTGCTCGTCCACGACCGCCACCGCCAGCTCTGCAAAGCGCACGTCCGGCTCGATCAGCGCGTGCGTGCCGAGCAGCAGCGATAGCTCGCCGCTGGCCAAGCGCCCCACGATCTGCGCCCTGCGCTTGGCGGTCGTCGAGCCGGTGAGCAGCTCGCAGCGCACGTTCTCCCCTCCCAACAGTCGCTGCACGGTCGCGAAGTGCTGTTCAGCGAGCGTCTCTGTCGGCGCCATCAGCGCCGCCTGCGCGCCATGCTCGACCGCACGCAACATCGCGTGTAGCGCGACGACGGTCTTACCACTGCCGACGTCGCCCATCAGCAAGCGCTGCATTGGACGGTCCTGCTCTAGGTCGCGTGCGATCCGCTCGGTCGCTTTGCGCTGATCGCCGGTCAGCGCAAACGGCAGGCCCTCTTCCAGCCAGCGCGCGCTGAGCGTCGGCGGCTCGCGCAATGCGCGCGCGTGCGCCTGCTCGCCACGCCGCCCGCGACGCACCAGGAACACCAGCTGTGTCAGCAGCAACTCTTCAAAGGCAAGCCGCTCCAACCCCTTGCGCGGCTCCTGCTCGCCATCGCCGAAATGGATCGCGGCGAGTGCCGCGTCGCGCTCGGGTAGTCGCTCGCTCGCTCGCACGGTCGCGGCGAGCGGCTCCAGCACGTCGCCAAGCCCGTCTCTCGCCTCCTGCACGAGCGTGAGGATCTGGGTCGAGCTGACGCCCTCTCCCGCCGGGTAGTGGGCGACCGAGCGGGGCTCGTGCGGACCGCCCGGCGAGCCATCGTTGCGAGCGACGTTCGGGGCAGCCGGCGAGCCGACGTCGCGGGCAACGCTCGGGGCAGCCGGCGAGCCGACGTCAAAGTCGGTGCCCGATCCGCCCGCCGAGCCATCCTCGGCACCGGCCTTGGAGGCAAGCGCGTGATGGGACACGCGAAAGCGCCCACCACCGTCAGCCTTGCCGTGCAGCACCAGCTGCGTGCCCGGCGGGTAGCTCTTGACCAGCCACGGCTGGTTGAAGAACGTCGCGCGCATCGACCCGGTGTGGTCGAACACGATCGCCTCGACAAGCCCCCTCATTCCTCGCCTGCGCACCTGTCTACCCACGATCGAGCGCACCCGCACCGCCACGGTCGCCTGCTCGCCGGCACGCAACTCGCCGACCGTGCGCGCCTCTCGACGGTCGCGCGGCAGGTGCTCCAGCAGCTCGCCAAGCGTGCTCACGCCGAGCGCCGCGAGCCCATCCCCGAGCTTCTTGCTCGGCACCTGCAGCGCCATGCGCAGGCGTGACGGCCGCGGCCAGCGCACGGGCGCCGCGAGCATCTGCGCGCGTGTCAGTCGCTCAACACTGGCGAATGCGGTGGGATATGGCTCCGGTGCGCTACTCGGCGGCGAGTAGCCACCAGTAGGCGGGCTGACCGCCGTCGCGAAGCTCGAGCTCGACATGACCGTCCATGATGCCCTCAAGCTCAGACAACTCCAAGGGGGCGCCCGAGCCGGCGAGCACGCTGATCAACTCTGCGTCGGCCGCGAGGGCTCGCAATACCGCCAGCAGCGTCTCGCGCGGCTCCCCCCACGCGATCATTTGCTCCTCGACGAACCCAACCGCGTCGCCCTGCTGGAAGCGGCCCTGTGCGTCGGCCCGCGCCGCTTGCGCCACCGCGCCGGTGCGCAGCGCCGCGAGCGCTTCTTCCATCGCGCGCGCGTTCTCGGCCACGCCACGGTCACCCTGCAACGCCACGGCCGCAGCGAGCCCCGCCTGCTGGCTGGTGCAGGGCACGACGAGCACATGCTTGTCCGACAGTTCGGCGGCGCGCTCGGCCGCCATCGTCACGTTGGCGCTACCCGGCAGCACCACGACCTCCTCAGCATCCACCTCGTG
>DATNKN010000216.1:0-2064 GCA_035603375.1 Solirubrobacteraceae bacterium | reverse complement strand
CTGGTTGCCCATCCCTTCACTTCCGCGATCGAAGCTCTTGAGACATTCCCTCATCCGACGCTGGCGGCGCTGCCTGGGCATACGATCGGCGGCGGCCTGGAGTTGGCGATCGCATGCGATCTGCGCGTCGCCGTTGAGGGCATCAAGCTGGGAATGCCGCCCGCCAAGCTTGGCCTCGTCTACTCGCACACCGGTCTGCGCCGTTTCCTGGACACGATCGGGCTGCCACGCACCCGCGAGCTGTTTCTGCTCGGCAGCTACATCGAGGCCGACACGGCGCTCACATGGGGCCTCGTCAACCGGGTGGCGCCCGCCGCTCAGTTCGAGTCGCTTGCGCTGGAGCTGGCAAGCGAGATGGCGGGAAACGCTCCGCTCTCCCAGCAAGGCAACAAGCGCGTGATCGAGGCGCTGTTGCGATCGCGGGACACGCTCTCTGAGGAGGTTGAAGTCGAGCTGCTGGAGCTGCGCCGCGCCTCCTTCGCCTCGCGCGATCTGCGCGAGGGTATGAGCGCATTCGCGCAGAAGCGCGCTCCGCGCTGGCAGGGCTCTTAGCTCAAGCGCCATTGCGCCCCGGGACCGCAAGACTCCCGGTTGGCACGGAAGCGCGCCCCGTCTCGCCAGGCCCATCGGAGACCGCCTCAGGCGTTTGCGCTCAACCGGCATCGCCACTCTCCTTGGACTCCCGGAACAAGCTGAGGCGCTCCTCGCCGATGGAAGCGCGCAACGCTTGATCTTCGATCCCGAGCCCCTCGCGCTCGGCCAGGCACAGCACTCCAACCTTGCCGACATGCCGGTTGAGCTGCACTTCTCGTGCGGCCTCGCCGACCTGCTCCAGCGGAAATACCTTGGACAGGGCGGGAACGATCATGCCGCGCTCGATCAGACGATTGGCCTCCCATGCCTCCTGCCAGTTGGCGGCGTGGCTGCCGATCACGCGCTTCAGGCGCATCCACAGACGGCGATTGTCGTACTCGTGACGGTAGCCCGTGCTCGAGCCGCACGTGACGACGACGCCTCCGCGGCGGACGAGATAGACCGAGGCGCCGAAGGTCTCCCGTCCGACGTGCTCGAAGACGATGTGGGGATCTTCGCCAAAGTGGCGTCGCACCTCACGGCCCACGCGCTTGCCCATCTCCACTTCGGAGAGCCCATCCAGTCCCAGCTCGTCGCGGCGCAGCACGAGCTGACACCCCAGCCGCTCCAACAGCTGAGCCTTTTGCGGCGAGCCGACCACGCCGATCGCGATTCCACCACCGTTGCGGATCAGCTGAATCGCATACGCGCCGAGGCCTCCCGTCGCGCCCCACACCAGGACGATGTCGCCCTGCTTGAAGCGCGCGCCGCGGGGGCTTACGAGCATGCGATAGGCGGTCATCGCGCAGAGCGTGTTGCAAGCCGCCTCCTCCCAGCTGAGGTGAGGCGGCTTGGCGAGCAGCTGGTTGGCCTTGACCACCGCGTAGTGGGCCAGTCCCCCGAAGTTCGTCTCAAAGCCCCACGCGCGCTGGTCCTCGGCGAGCATTCCATCCACCTGCGAGGCTGGGTCCTGATAGTCGATCGCGCAGGGATACACGACCACGCGATCCCCTTGCGACCATCTGCGTACCGCGTCTCCCATGCGCACGATCACACCGGAAGCGTCCGATCCGACGACGTGATGGGGAAGATCGTGACGCGCGTCCCAGCCCCCATTGCGTCCCAGGGCCTCCAGGAAACGGAAGGTGGGGATCGGCTCGAACATCGCCGACCAGACCGTGTTGTAATTGATAGCGCTGGCCATCACCGCGATCAGGACCTCATCGGGCGCAAGCTCGGGCATCGGCACCTCGCCCACACGCAACGAGCGGCGAACATCCTTTTCAGCCCCGTCGGCGAACATGTTCTCCTCAGCGCGCAGCAGATGCGCGGCCATATATGTGGACGGCGGCTCGGCGTCGCGCAACCGCTCCACGCTCGTCTCCGCCGACGCGGGCACGCCTGCTTCCCCCGACGCGGGCACGCTCGTCCCCCCCGCTGCTTGCAAAGCGCTCACCAGAGCACCTCCCTTGTCTCGACTCGGCTCGCGAG
>DATNKN010000212.1:0-3235 GCA_035603375.1 Solirubrobacteraceae bacterium | reverse complement strand
CGGAGACGTGGTCGAAGTCGATTTCGACCACCAGCTCGGGGCGCAGGGCAACCCACTCCAGGTCGCGGCCCGCGCTCCAGCGGCTCGGGTCCGCCGACCCCCGCTCACCCGTCTCATAGGGGGCGAGGAAGTCGACCAGCTCGCGCTTGACCTTGGCGGTGAGCCCGGAGCAGTGACCCACGACGCGCAGCTCCTCGCCGTCGTAGAGCGCCAGGATCAGCGCTCCGACGGTGCGCTCCTCCTTGCCGGGGCGCCAGCCGGCCACGACCGCGTCGATCGTGCGCACCCGCTTTACCTTCACCATGCCCTTGCGCTGGCCGGGCAGATAGGCGGCGGAACGCTCCTTGGCGATCACACCCTCGGCCTCGCGCAACCACACCTCGGCGGCCTCGGGCGTGTTCACCGACACCATCAGCTCCACCGGCGCGCCCGCGAAGCGAGCGTCGCCAAGCAGGCGCTGCAGGGCCACCCTTCGCTGCTCGAACGGCCGCTCCAGCCACGAGTCGTCGTCTTGGGCGAGCAGGTCGAACGCGACATACACCGCCGGCGTCTCAACGGAGAGCCGCTGGATCCGCGAGGCCGCCGGGTGCACGCGCTGCCCGAGGGCGTCGAAGTCCTCGTGCCCACGCTCGTCGCGCACGACGATCTCTCCATCGAGCACGTAGTGGCCCGCCGGGAAGGAAAGCTCGGGGAAGTAGCGGCCGAGCGGCTTGCCGTTGCGCGATTGCAGGAAAACGTTCTCACCGTCCACGAAGGCGAGGCAGCGGAAGCCGTCGAGCTTGACCTCATACATATAGTCCTCGCCCGCAGGCAGCGCCTTGCGCGAGAGAGCCAGCGCGGGCTGGATCGGTGGGGTGAGCGGCAGGGTCATCGTGCGCACGCACCCGCGCTCGACCTGCGGCTGCCGGGACTTCCCGACTGGCGCTGCCGGCACGAGCGACTCATCGCTGCTTCGCCCGGCTTGGTTGCACGCGACTGGGCTCGCCACTCTGCTTGCGGAAGTGAGGCGGCCAGGGCGCGTCGCCGAGCCCCTCGCGCTCGTCGCGTGCGGCAAGCTCCAGCAGCGCGGCGAGCGAGCCCGCGTGCTCGTCGATACTCGCGCTCGGATCGCCCCGTTCGCGCAAACGCGCTGGCACGGTGTCCAGGCGCAGCTCGCCCGGCTCGACGTCGGCGACCTCGCTCCATTCGAGCGGACACGAAACGCGCGCGTCGGGCACCGCACGCACGGAGTAGGCGGAGGCGACCGTGCGGTCGCGCGCGTTTTGGTTGTAGTCGATGAACACGCCCTCGCGCTCCTCCTTCCACCAGCGGCTCGTCGCTTCGCCGGGAATCCGTCGCTCGACCTCGCGCGCGAGCGC
Organism: Solirubrobacteraceae bacterium; assembly: GCA_035603375.1. Classification (GTDB taxonomy): domain Bacteria; phylum Actinomycetota; class Thermoleophilia; order Solirubrobacterales; family Solirubrobacteraceae; genus Palsa-744. Next base: position 1,877 of record DATNKN010000212.1, on the reverse strand, counting down.
GAGCGCGGCGCGGCGAACCTCCGAGAAGTCGTGCTCGGGAACGATCCGCACGAACACGTGGATGCCACGCGAACCGGAGGTCTTCGGAAACCCGCGCAACTCGTGCTGCTCGAGCACCTCGTGCACCGCGAGCGCGACGCGGCGCACCATCGCGAACTCCACACCCGGTCCGGGGTCGAGGTCGATGCGCAGCTCGTCCGGATGGTCGAGGTCGGAGCGGCGCACCGGCCACGGGTTCCAGTCGACCACGCCGAGGTTGGCGCCCCACACGAGGTGGGCGGCGTCGTTGGGCACCAGCTCGCGAGCGTGGCGGCCGCTGGGGAATGTGACCGTGGCGGTCTGCAGCCAGTCGGGCGCGCCACCTGGCACGCGCTTTTGAAAGAAGGGTTTGCCCTGCACCCCGTCGACCCAGCGCTTCATCACGGTGGGTCGCTCGCGCAGGCCCCGCACAACCGCCTGCTCGCACTCGATGTAGTAGCGCACGAGGTCGAGCTTGGTAAAGCCCGGCTCGGGGAAGAACATCTTCTCCGGTTTGGACACGCGCAACTCGCGGCCGCACACCTCCAGGATGACGTGATCGCCGTCCTCGCCGCCCTTGCGACCCTTCGCTTGAGCACCCTTTGCGCTCGCCGTCCCGTCCGTGGCCGTCACGGGATCCGCCGCCGTGGCCTGCTCGTCAGCCTGCTCGGGCTCAGTTTGCTTGCGTGGCACACCTGAAAGGATGCCAGTCGTGATCCCCGAGACCGTGCTCGTGCTGGCAGGACCGTTTGGAGAGCGGTTGGGCGCCGGCCGCGTCGCCGGCGCGATCGCACGCGGCCTGACCGCGGGCGGACGACAGGAGTGCGATGTGTGTGCGCTGGAGGAGGACCTCGGAGTGCGCACCGACGATGCTTCGAAGCTGCTCGACGCGGCCAACTTCAGCGAGCGGATGCGCGCTGCCAGGGCGGTCGTGATCGTGTGCACACGACTCGACGACCGCACGCTCGCGGGGAGCGTCGCGTTCGAGGCCGCCACCCGTGCCCGCCAGTCGGGCGTGCCCGCCTACGCCGTGACCGCGCACAACGCGCTCGACTCCTTCGAGGCGCGCATCGTGGACCTGCAGCTCGTTCTCGAGGCCGACACCGCGCGCGGGTTGAGCGCCGCCGCAAAGGAGCTAGCGACGCTGGTCTAGGGGCCTACCGGTATAGGCCCCTAGCTCACAGGAAGCACTTGCCCTCGCCGCGATAGGTGGGAACCTGCTCCACGACTCGCTCGCCTTCGATCAGGTGCAGCCGGTCGAAGCGCTCGCACAGCTCTCCAGCCTTGGCGTGGCGAAACCACACGCGGCTCCCCAGGCGCAGATCGCGCGCTGGCGCTCCCGCCAGCGGGGTTTGCACCTCACCGGCGCCCTCCTGCTTGTCGAGCGCCAGCCCGGCGGGCAGGAACGGAGTGGGCAGGCGCGCCGCGTCGGGTGGGCCGGACGCCAGGTAGCCGCCGCCGAGCGCGGTCGCAAGCGAGGCGCTCGGCTTGCGCACGACCGGTAGCGCAAACAGCGCGGCGGGCTCGGGCTGGAAGGCGCTGTAGGCGTCGAACAGCGTCGGTCCATACAGCCCCGAGCCGGCGGCGATGTCGGTGACGGCCGGCTCGCGCGCGGTCAACTGGAGGCTGCCGGTGCCGCCGCCGTTTACAAACTGCAGCGGTGGCGCCGAGGCGTTTCGGAGCACCTCTTGGACGGCCGCTACCGCCGCGGCGCGGCGCGGTGCTAGCTCTTTAGCCGAGCGTCGCTGCAGCGCCCCGATCGTGGCACCGCGCAAGCGCCGGCCGGGCGGAGCGTCGCCGAGCCCGGCGATCTGGGACTCATAGGCCATGATCCCCACGAGCCGTAGCCGCGGGCGGCC
>DATNKN010000165.1:0-12130 GCA_035603375.1 Solirubrobacteraceae bacterium | reverse complement strand
ATGGCCGCCGCCGTGGCCGACTTCCGGCCCCTTGAGCCAGCCGCGGGCAAGATCAAGAAGGGGGGGCGCGACCGCCTCACGATCGAGCTCGAGCCGACGGCTGACGTGCTCTGCGCGCTGAGCGCCAGCCGTGCGCCTGGTCAGACGCTCGTCGCCTTCGCCGCCGAGCATGGTGCGACCGGCATCGAGCACGCGCGCGGCAAGCTGACCGCCAAGCACGTCGACGCGGTCGTGTTCAACGACATCTCGCGTGAGGACATCGGTTTCGAGTCCGCCGCCAACGAGGTCACGATCCTCACGAGCGCCGGCGCCGAGCATGTCGCGCGCGCGCCGAAGGAGAGCGTCGCAGGCGCGATCCTCGACGCGGTGCAGCGGTTGCGATGAGCCCGAGGAGGGTGCCGATGCTATTCTCGACAGACAGCTTTCGAGTCGTCGCCCATGTGACGACTGGCAGTACCGAAAGTGGGCGCACGCCCGCTTTTTTTTACGCCCATAGGGTGGGAAGAGAGTTTTCTGGGAGATGTCAGCACCGCAGTCCGAAATAGAAGAGCGCCTGGCCGCGAGCGAGCCCGATGTCGAGGTTTTGCTTGCCGAGACGCTGCCCAACGGCACGCTCAGGGTGTTCATCGACCATCCCGACGGCGTCACGCTCGGGCTGTGCGAGCGGGTCACGGAGCTGCTGTCGGAGATGCGCGAGCGCTACGCGCTCGAGGTGTCCTCGCCGGGGACCGAGCGCCCGCTGACCAAGCCCACGCACTTCCGCCGCTACGTCGGTCGTCGCGCCCGCGTGCTGGCCGATCTTCGATCGGTGCGTGAGTCACGTCCGGTTCCCGCGACAGGCTCGGCCGCGGCCAAGCGGCGTGCCAAGAGCTTCACCGGCGAGCTGGTTGGGGTAACAGATAGCGAGATAACGCTCGCCGCCGATGGGGGCATCGTCGCGATCCCCTATTCGGAGATCCGTCGTTCGAACCTCGTCGAGGAGTAGGAGAGAAAACCTATGTCACGCGAGATCCTTGAAGCAATGCACGCGCTGGCGCGCGAGAAGGGCATCGAGCCCGAGAAGCTGATGATCGCGCTGGAGGATGCACTGCTGTCCGCTTATAAGAAGCAGCCGGGCTCGGCCAAGTACGCGCGCGTCGAAATGGACCGCGAGACGGCCGACTTCCGCGTCATCGAACTGATCATCCCCGAGCGCCTGGAGGCCCACCTGATCGTTGAGACGATCGACGAGGGCACGGTCGTCGATCCCGAGACCGGCGAGCTGCGCGAACCGGAGGAGCCGGAAATCGACCCCGCCAAGTTCGCCCAGTACCGCGATCAGATCGACGAGCGCGACGTCACCCCCGAGGACTTCGGCCGGATCGCTGCGCAGACCGCCAAGCAGGTGATCCTGCAGCGCATTCGGGAGGCCGAGCGCGACATGATGTTCGAGGAGTACCGCGACCGAGTCGGCGAGCTGATCACCGGCATCGTGCAGCAGTCCGACTCGCGCTACACGCTCGTGCAGCTGCGCGAGCGGGTCGAGGCGCTGCTGCCGAAGTCCGAGTAGGTCGACGGCGAGCGCTACGACCACTCGCAGCGCATCAAGGCCGTCATCAAGGAGGTTTCGCCCTCCACCAAGGGTCCGTCGATCATCGTCTCCCGCCGCGACCCCGAGCTGATCAAGAAGCTGTTCGAGCTGGAGGTGCCTGAGATCGCCGACGGTCTCGTGGAGATCGCCAATGTGGCACGCGAGCCCGGCTACCGCTCGAAGATCGCGGTCATCTCCCACGCCGACGGCGTCGACCCGGTCGGCGCTTGCGTCGGCCCGCGCGGCTCGCGCGTGCGGATGGTCGTTTCCGAGTTGCGCGGCGAGAAGATCGACATCATCCCTTTCAACGAAGAGCCCGCTCGCTTCGTCGCCAAGGCGCTCTCGCCGGCGCGCGTACGTGAGGTCCTGGTCGATGACGAGGCCAAGCAGGCCACTGTGATCGTGCCTGACGACCAGCTCTCGCTGGCAATCGGCCGCGAGGGCCAGAACGCTCGGCTTGCCGCCAGGCTCACGGGTTGGCGCGTGGACATTCGCTCTGAGACGGAGTTCGCCGCCGAGGAGGCCGAGCACGGCTATGAGGAGGAGGAGCTGCAGGGCCGCTGCGCCGCGATCCTCTCCAACGGCCGCCGCTGCCCCAACGCCTCGCTGCCCGGTTCGCGCTACTGCGGCCTTGAGTCCCACCAGGCGCTCAGCGGGATCGACAGCGACAACGTCGCTGACCTCTCGCCGCAGGGTGGCGCCAACGCCGCCGAACACGCGCCGCCGGTCGAGGACGCCCCCGTCGAGGCGCTGGCGGAGGCTGAGGCTGAGACCGTCGAGGCGGCTGAGGAGCAAGCGTCATAGGGGCGCACGTACCTCGACGCCGCTGCGTCGGTTGCGGGCGCGTCGCGCCGAAGCCCGAACTTCTGCGTTTGGCGGCCGTGTCGAGGGGAAGCGCGGGCCGTCCTCTCGCAACCCTCGATCGCGCCGGCACGATGCCCGGTCGCGGTGCCTATGTGTGTCGCGGAGCGGGCGAGCAGCCGCGACGCGACTGCTTGAAGTCGGCGGCGGCCAGGGGAGTCCTGCAACGCGCTTTTCGCCAGGCGGTTGACGTTCCTGGCGAGTTCGTAGAATCGGAGGGTCGATGAGTAAGAAGCGCGTACACGAAATAGCCAAGGAACAGGGCATCTCCAGCAAGGAGCTGCTCGCGAAGCTGAGCGCCGCCGGCGTCGCCGCCAAGGTCGCCGCGTCCTCTGTCGAGGAGGCCGACGCGCTGCGCGTGCTGGCTGGCAATGGTGCGTCTCCTGCCACCACTCAGGCATCACCCGCACCCACACCAACTCCGTCACCTGTCGTGTCACCGCCCGTCGCGCCACCGGCTCCCGACGGCCAAGCCACCGCGACGCCCGACGGCCAAGCCACCGCGACGCCCGACGGCCAGGCCACCGCGACGCCTGACGACCAGGCCACCGCGACACCCGACGGCCAGGCCACCGCGACGCCCGACGGTCAAGGTGCCCAGCCCACGGGCGAGCGTGTGCGTCCGACGCGCGACTCGCGTACCGGCGAGCGGACTCCCGCGAGTACGGGCGCCGGCGGGCGCCGGCGCGTGGTGATCGACTCGCAAGCATCTCGCCGCCAGCAGGGCGGGCCTGCCAACCAGCCGGTGCGCCGCCCCCGCAGGGGCCGTCGCCGCCGGGGCACCTACGACGAGACGATCGCCCCGATCGACACGTCTGCGATGCAGGACACCGATCTGATCCGCGTGAACTCCGGCTCGACCGTCAAGGATGCGGCGGAGTATCTCGGTGTGCCGGTGCCGGAAATCATCAAGAAGCTGATGATGCTCGGCGAGATGGCCACGCTCACGCAGACCCTCTCTGATGATGCGATCCAGGTGCTCGCCGACGAATTCGACAAGAAGATCGAGATCGTGCATGCGGCCGATGACGTCGAAGTCGAGCCGGTGTTCGAGGACGAAGAGGGAGATCTTGTCGACCGTCCCCCGGTGGTCACGATCATGGGACACGTCGACCACGGCAAGACCTCGCTGCTCGATGCGATCCGCCAGACCGAGGTGGCCGCCGGCGAGGCGGGCGGCATCACGCAGCACATAGGCGCCTACCAGGTCCATCACGGCGACAAGGTGATTACGTTCCTCGACACCCCCGGCCACGAGGCGTTCACCGCGATGCGCGCCCGCGGAGCACAGGTGACCGATCTGGCCGTGATCGTGGTGGCGGCCGACGACGGCGTCAAGCCGCAGACAGAGGAGGCGATCGACCACGCCAAGGCCGCCGAAGTCCCGATTGTGGTGGCGGTCAACAAGATCGACAAGGAGGGCGCTCAGCCCGAGCGCGTCCGCACCGAACTCACCCAGCTTGGCTTGCAGCCGGCGGAGTGGGGCGGAGAGACTGAGTTCGTCGATGTCAGCGCCAAGACCCGTGAGGGTCTCGACAGCCTGCTGGAGATGATCCAGGTCGTAACTGACCTGGAGGAGCTCAAGGCCAACCGCGACGCGACGGCCTCAGGCACGGTTATCGAGTCAAAGCTCGATCCCGGCCGCGGGCCGGTCGTGAGCATCCTGATCCAGCGCGGCACGCTTGAAGTGGGCGACGCGCTCGTCGCCGGCGCGAGCTTCGGCCGAGTGCGCGCGATGCACAACTTCGTCGGCGCTCGCGTGAAGACAGCGGAACCGGGCGAGCCGGTTGAGGTACTCGGTTTCGACGGTGTTCCCGAGGCCGGAGAATTCGTGCGCGCTGTGGAGAACGAGCGCCGTGCCCGCCAGCTTGCCGGCGAGCGCGCCAACCGTCTGAAGACCGAGGCGCTCGCACGTCGCTCCGGACGCAAGGTGTCGCTCGAGGACGTCTTCAAGCTTGCTCAGGAAGGCACCGTCAAGGAGCTGAGCCTCGTCATCAAGGCAGATGTCGCCGGGTCGCTGGAGGCGATCGAGGACGAGATCGCAAAGCTGCCCCAGGACGAGGTGTCGGTCAACATCATCCACCGCGGCGTCGGCGGCATCAACGAGTCCGACGTAATGCTTGCCTCCGCCTCCTCGGGGCTGATCCTCGCTTTCAACGTGCGTCCCGTCGGCGACGCCCGCCAGATAGCCGAGCGCGAGGGCGTCGAGATCCGCTCCTACTCGGTCATCTACCGTGCGATCGAGGAGTTGCGCGCGGCGATGCAGGGAATGCTCGAGCCCACCGAGGTGGAGACGTCGCTCGGCCAGGCCGAGGTGCGCCAGCTGTTCCGGGCCTCGAAGATCGGCGTGATCGCCGGCTCGCACGTCAGCGAGGGCAAGGTCACGCGTGGCGCGCGGGTGCGCGTGGTGCGCGAGGGCACCGTCATCTACGACACGACCATCGGGAGCCTGCGCCGCTTCAACGAGGACGCACGCGAGGTCAGCGCCGGGTTTGAGTGCGGAATCGTGCTCACGAACTTCCAGGACCTGCGCGAGGGCGACGTCCTTGAGACATATGAGACACGCCTGCAAGAGCGTCAACTAGCCTGAGCGGTGTACTGAGCGCACGGGTTCGTGACCCATGCAAGCAATCGTGCAACTCGGAGCCTTCAAGGGACGCGGACAGATAGGATGACCTCAGACCGTATGCGGAGGGTGGACGAGGCTATCCGACAGGTGGTGGGGGACGCGGTAGCCTCGGACTTGAAGGATCCAAGAGTGGGTTTTGTGACCGTTACCGATGTCAGAACAAGCGCCGATCTGAGCCATGCTCGCGTGTATGTGAGCGTGCTTGGCGAGGAGCAAGCACGCGAGGAGAGCCTGAACGGGTTGCGCAGCGCGCACGGCTACCTGCAGAGTCGGATCGCGTCCGAGCTGACGCTCAAGCGCACTCCGACGCTCGACTTCGCCTACGACGACACGACCGATCGAGCGATGCGCGTGGACGCGCTGATCGAGGCGGAGTTCGACGGCGGTGGCGACGCATGAGTGCCGCCGAGTCGGTACAGGCCGCTCGCCGGCTCGTAATCGAGCGGATTCGCGCGGACTCGAGTTTTGTCGTCGCCACCCACGAGAACCCCGATGGCGACGCGCTCGGCTCGCTGATCGGCATGCACGGCCTGCTCACCGCGCTCGGCAAGAGCTCGGAGATGTTCCTTGCCCCGAGCGACCTGCCGCTGCCGCGCGAGTACCGCTGCCCGGCGCTCGCGCACGCGATCCAGGCCGCGCCCGCAGATATCGGCCAGCGCACGGTCGTGATGGTGGATTGCGGCAACATCGACCGCAACCCGGCGGCCGTGCTGCAGAGCGGCGCGCACCTGCTCAATATCGACCATCACCACGACAACACGATGTTTGGCACCGTCAACCTGGTGGACCCGTCCGCGTCCTCCACGGCGGAGATCGTGTGGGACCTGCTGCACGGGCTCGACGTGGCCCCCACCGGGGCTATCGCCGAGGCGCTCTATATCGGCCTGGTGACCGATACGGGGCGGTTCATGTACGAGAACACCGGGCCACGCGCGCACCGCATGGCCGCCGAGATGGTCGCGGCGGGCGTGAACGTGCCCGCGGTGTACCGTCGGTTGTATGAGGAGATACCGCTCGCCAAGCTCACGCTGCTGGGAGTGGCGCTCGGAGGCGTACAGCGCTTCGATGACGGCGAGCTGACGCTCGCCTCCCTCGGCGCCCAGGATTTCGAGCGAGCCGGCGCGGAGGAAAGCTTCTCCGAGGGGATCATCGATCATCTGCGCTCGGTCGAGGGCACCAAGGTCGCCGTGCTGATCCGCGAGCTGACGGCGCCTGAGAACCGCGGCAAGCGCAAGGTGTCGCTGCGCGCGACCGCCGACGACGTCGACGTTTCGGCGATAGCCCGCGCTCGCGGCGGCGGCGGTCATCGTCGCGCTGCCGGCTTCTCGACAACACTGGAGAGTCCCGAGCTGATCGCGTTCCTGCGCAGCGAGATAGCCGCCCAGCTGCACCCGGCGAGCAACGGCTCGCCACCCGTGCCGACGCTGGCCTGAGATCACTCCCGAACCTCCAGGTCGTGTGGGGGGCGGCAAAGCGCCAAGATGCTCACGTGACCGCCAACCGCGATATCGAGGGCCTGCTGCTGATCGACAAGCCCGTCGGGATCACCTCCCATGACGTGGTCGCGCGGGTACGTCGCTCGCTGGGGGGCGCTAAGACCGGCCATGCGGGCACGCTCGATCCCTTCGCGAGCGGCCTGTTGATCGTGCTCGTCGGTCGTGCCACGAAGCTGCAACGCCAGATCATGGAGTTGCCAAAGCGCTATGAGACCGTGGCGCGCCTGGGTGCGGTGTCGAGCACCGGCGACCCAGAGGGCGAGATAACCGTGACCGGCAGAGTGCCGCCGGACCCGCCGTCGCTGCCGATCGGCGAGATCCGCCAACGGCCCCCGATCTACTCCGCGATCAAGATCGAAGGCGAGCGCGCCTACCACAAGGCACGTCGTGGCGAGAGCTTTCAGATGCCCGAGCGGATCGTGACCGTGAGCCGCTTCGAGCAGACTTGGCGTACCCCAAAGGGCACAGGCGAGGGCGAGCGCGCCGCGTATGAGATCGAATGCTCCTCCGGCACATACGTGCGCTCTCTGATCGCCGATCTCGGCGACGCCTACTGCGAGCAGCTCGGGCGCACCGCGATCGGACCGTTCGAGCTGACCGGTGCCGTCCCGCCGCCACCACGAGGGGAGAGCTGGACGGACCCACCGCTATTCGGCATCGAGCAAGCGCTCGCGGCTGTCGAGAGCTTTCAGGCCGCGTCTCGCAAGCGGCCGCGATGACGTAGGCTGCCGCCGTGGAGATCACTCGGCTGCCCGATGTGAAGCGCAGGGAGCGGCGTGTGGCAGTGGGCTCGTTCGACGGCGTCCACCTTGGCCACCGTGAGGTGATTCGCGGCTCCGACAGCGTGCTGACGTTCGACCCGCACCCCTCCTCGGTCGTGGCACCACAGCACATGCCCAAGCTGCTCACCCCGCTCACGGTCAAGGCGGAGCTGATCGAGGCGCTTGGCGTGGCGGAGACGATCGTGATTCCCTTCGACGCCGACTTCGCGAAGCGCAGCGCACGCGATTTCATCGACGATGTGCTCGTCGGGGCGCTTGACGCCACGTATGTGTCGGTGGGCGAGAACTTCCGTTTCGGCAACCGTGCGATGGGCGACCCGCGGATGCTTGCCGAGGACGAGCGTTTCTCCACGCGCGTCGTGCCGCTGCTGGAGGTGGAGGGGGAGATCGTCTCCTCCAGCCACATCCGCGGGCTGGTGCTCGCGGGCGAGGTCGACCAGGCGACCCGTTTTCTCGGCGCGCCGTTTCAACTGCGCGGCGAGGTCGTGCATGGCGACGAGCGCGGTCGCGAGCTGGGCTTTCCGACCGCCAATCTGATCCCGGACGACGCGCTCGTGTGTCCCGGTCACGGCGTGTACGCGTGCCTGGCCGACACCGGCACAGACGCGGGCGTGCTGCCGGCGGCTGTCAACATCGGCGTGCGCCCGACCTTCGTCACCGGTCGCGGCGAGCTGATCGAGGCTTACATCCTCGATTTCGCCGGCGATCTTTACGGCAAGCAGCTGCGACTCGACTTCCTCGCGCGGCTGCGGGGCGAGCGACGCTTCTCCTCCGCGGAGGATCTGGTCGAGCAGATGCACCGCGATGTAGAGCGCACGCGCGAGATCGCCGCGTCGCACGCATCCTGAGGGTCTTCTCGGCCGGATTTGCCAACTATCGCCGTTATCGAGATGTGCCGCCGGACGCGAGGCTGCTAGCCTGTGCGACCGCGATGACCGTAACCACAGAGCGCAAGCGTGAGATCGCCGCCAAGTTCGGGGCGGACGAGCACGACACCGGCAACACCAGGGTCCAGGTGGCGTTGCTCACCGAGCGCATCAACGATTTGACAGAGCATCTGCGCGAGCAGACGAAGGACCACCACTCGCGTCGCGGCCTGCTGATGCTCGTCGGACAGCGCCGCCGTTTCCTCGACTATCTGGCGCGCAGGGACCTCGAGGGTTACCGCGCACTGATCAAGGAGCTTGGTCTACGTAAGTAGACCAGCGTGGTTCGCGCTATGAGCGCCACCGACCCCACGTCCACGGTTCTCGCCCCGGGCATCAAGGTGCCTGACTTCAAGCTCGCCACCGAAGGTGGCGAGGACTTCACGCAGGGCGACTTGCAGGGCAAGACGACCGTGCTTGTGTTCTACCCGTTCGCCTTCAGCCCGGTGTGCACCGACCAGCTGCAGGTGTACGAGCAGTCGCTTGCCGAGATAACGGCCGAGGGCGCGGTCATCTACGGCGTCTCCTGCGATTCCACCTGGGCGCAGAAAGCCTTTCGCGAGAAGCTGGGCGTGAGCATCCCGCAGCTGTCCGATTTTGAGCCCAAGGGCGCCGCGTGCCAAGCGTTCGGTGTGCTGCATCCCGGCGGCTTTTCCCAGCGCGCGCTTGTGATCGTCGGCCCTGACGGGGTCGTGCGCTGGAGCTATCAGGCGCCTTCCCCGGCAGACCTTCCCCCAGTGCACATGATTCTTGGCGGACTGAAGAACGCGTAGCGTCCGCTAAGCTCCACACGTTCGGATACAAAGATAAAAGAAAACGGCTCTGCCGACCGACGGGCAGAGAGGGAAGGTAGTTCAATATGAGTAGTAACGCCGTTACACGGGTCTCCGTGGAGATTGCAGGTAGCGAGATCTCGTTCGAGACCGGCAGGATGGCCAAGCAGGCCTCCGGCGCAGTGGTCGTCCGCCAGGGCGACACGATGGTTCTCTCAACCGCCACGGCAGGTGGCCAGCGCGATGTGGATTTCCTGCCGCTGACAGTGGATGTGGAGGAGAGGATGTACTCCGCCGGGAAGATCCCCGGCTCGTTCTTCAAGCGCGAGGGACGCTCGGGAGAGAAGGCGACGCTCACAGCGCGCATGATCGACCGCCCCCTGCGCCCGCTGTTCACCAAGGGCTGGAACTACGAGACGCATCTCGTGGCAATCCCAATCTCGGTGGACCACGTCAATCCGTATGACATCCTCGCGATGAACGGGGCCTCCGCGGCCCTGATGATCTCCAACGTCCCCTTCGCAGGGCCAGTAGGCGCGGTGCGCATCGGCAAGATCGACGGCAACTTCGTCGTCAACCCCAACGAGGAGGACTTGCTCGAGAGCTCAGACCTCGACCTCGTCGTTGCCGGTTCTGAGGACGCGATCCTGATGGTCGAGGCCGGCGCGAATGAGATCTCCGAGGCGGAGATCCTCGACGCGCTCGACATCGCCCACTCCGCGATCAAGAAGATCTGTGCGCTACAGCGCGAGCTGGCCGAGAAGGTCGGCAAGGAGAAGACCCCGATCACCGCTCCGACGGTCGATCCGGAGCTGCTCGCGAAGGTCAAGGCATCGCACGGCGCCGCCCTCGATGAGGCCACACAGGTCGAGGACAAGCTCGAGCGCCAGGACGCGTGCAAGGCAGTCGAGGGCGCGATCCTCGAGCAATACGGTCCCGCCGCGTCCGAGGGTGCCGGCGAGGAGGCGCTCAAGGCAGCCAAGGAGGGTCGCGCGGCGGCTCAGCTCGCCTTCGACAAGCTCGAGAAGGCGATCATCCGCGAGCGCATCGCGATCCACAAGAAGCGCCCCGACGGTCGCGCGGAGGATGAGATCCGCGACATCACGATCGAAGTCGGCGTCACGCCGCGCACGCACGGCTCGGCACTGTTCACGCGTGGGCAGACCCAGGCACTCAGCGCGGCTGCGCTTGGCACGCTCAAGGAGGAGATGCGCCTTGACACGCTCGGACTGCAGACCAAGAAGTACTACTTCCACCACTACAACTTCCCGCCCTTCTCGGTGGGTGAGGCAGGCCGTCTCGGCCCCAAGCGCCGCGACATCGGTCACGGCGCGCTGGCAGAGCGCGCGCTCGTGCCGGTGATTCCCTCGATCGAGGATTTCCCCTACACGATCCGCGTCGTGTCGGACATCTTCGAGTCAAACGGCTCGTCCTCGATGGCGTCGGTGTGTGGCTCCTCGCTGTCCCTCATGGACGCGGGCGTGCCGATTAAGCGCCCGGTGGCCGGTATCGCGATGGGGTTGATCAAGGAGGGCGACGACTACATCGTGCTCACCGACATCGCGGGCGTGGAGGATCACCTCGGAGACATGGACTTCAAGGTGGCCGGCACCGAGCAGGGCATCACGGCGCTGCAGATGGACATCAAGATTTCCGGCGTCACGTTCGACATCCTCAAAGACGCACTGACCCAGGCACACAAGGCACGCACGTTCATCCTCGGCAAGATGGCCGAGGTGATCGAGGGTCCGCGCGAGCAGCTCTCCGAGCACGCACCGCGCATCCAGACGATCCAGATCGACCCCTCGCAGATCGGCATGCTGATCGGCAAGGGCGGCGAAACGATTCGCGGCCTCTCCGAGGAGTTTGAGTCCCAGATCGACGTCAACGACGAGGGCCAGGTCTTGGTCTACTCGGCCAACGGCACGCTCGGTGACGCGCTAGTGGAGCGCATCCGCACGATGATGAAGGAGGTCGAGGTCGGCGACGAGTTCGCCGGCAAGGTCGTCAAGACGACCACCTTTGGCGCGTTCGTGGAGCTGTCCAAGGGCACCGACGGCCTGCTGCACATCTCAAACGTGTCGCCCGGTCAGCGCGTGGACACGGTCGAGGACGTGCTCAACAAGGGCGATGAGATCAACGTGCGCGTGGTCGAGGTCGACCGCGAGCGCGGACGCATCGGTCTGCGCCTCGCCGACGATCCCGAGATCGCCGGTAAGAGCGTCGAGGAGCTGGCCACGGTCGGCAGCGGTGGTGGTGGCGGCAGTCGTCCGCCCCGCAGCGGCGACCGTAACGGCCGTGAGGGTCGGGCGGGTGGGCCCCGATCCAGCGACCGCGGCTCGGGCCGTCCCCGCCACGGTGGCAGGGATCGCGACTGAGGACCGGCGGGCCGCTGGGAGTACGTCTCCGATCCGGTCCGGCGGGCACCTGAGGTGAGCGAGCATCGAATAACCACGCTGGATAGCGGCGTGCGGGTGATCACCGAGCGCATGGAGAACGTGCGCTCGGTGGCACTCGGCTTCTGGATCGGCACCGGCTCGGCGATGGAGTCAACCGAGCAGGCGGGGCTCTCCCACCTGCTTGAGCACATGCTGTTTCGCGGTACCGAGAGCTATCGCTCGGAGGAGATCGACCAGATCTTCGACGCGATGGGCGCCGAGATAAACGCCGGCACCGATCGCGAAAGCACCTCCCTCTATACGCGTGTGCTCGACCGCCACCTGGAGCGCGCGCTCAGCGTGATGGGGGAGATGCTGTGGCGTCCACGCTTCGAAGACCTGGAGGCCGAGCGCCGGGTCGTGCTGGAGGAGATCGCGATGTACGAAGACGACCCCCAGGACCGTGTGTTCGACGTGCTCGGCGAAGCGGTGTTCGGAACGCACCCGCTGGGACGCGCGGTGATCGGGCGCGCCGAGGTGGTGGGCGCGGTCGAGCTGGACGGCTTGCGCGCGTTTCACGCCGAGCGCTACCTGCCGACCGACATCGTGGTGTCCGCCGCGGGCTCCGTGGACCACGACGAGCTGGTGGCGATGGTGAGCGAGGCGGCGCCGGCGGGCGCGCCACAGAACGGCGGCCCGATCAGCGCCGGCTCCT
>DATNKN010000162.1:0-7208 GCA_035603375.1 Solirubrobacteraceae bacterium | reverse complement strand
GGATCAGCACCGTCTTGCCCACGCCGGCACCGCCGAACAGCCCGACCTTGCCACCCTTCGCGTAGGGCGCGAGCAGGTCGATCACCTTGATGCCTGTCTCAAACATCTCGGTCGTCGGCGTCAGGTCCTCGGCGCGCGGGGCGTTTTGATGGATGCTGCGGCGCTCGATGTCCGCGGGCAGATCCTCGCCTAGGTCGATCGGCTCGCCAAGCAGGTTGAAGATCCGTCCCAGCGTGGCCTCTCCGACGGGCACCGTGATCGGGCCGCCAGTGTCGATCACCTCGGCGCCGCGCGCCAGGCCATCGGTCGTGTCCATCGCGACCGCGCGCACGCGGTCGTCGCCGAGGTGCTGCTGGACCTCGCACACGAGCACCTCGCCGCCAGCCTCGGAGCTGATGCCCTCGGCCTCCTCGTCTGCGGCCGCGGCGGGGCGGGCAACGGTGATCGCGTGGTTGATCTCGGGCAGGCGCTCGGGGAACACGGCCTCGATCACGACGCCCTGGATCTCCTCGATGCGCCCGACGTTGCGCGAAGCTGTTCCGTTCGCTGCTGTGGCGGGCTCTGTGGTGGTGCTGGGTGGCATTAGCTCTCTGATCTCCTCATCATCTGTTCAAGTTCGTTTCGTGGTGGCTGCGCGCGACTGGGCGGTGGTCCTAGCTCAGACCCTCCGCTCCCGCGACCACCTCCATGATCTCTTGGGTGATCTCGGCCTGGCGGGCACGGTTCATTTGCAGTGTGTAGTCGGTGATGATTTCGCCGGCGTTCTCCGAAGCGCTGCGCATCGCCGTCATCTGGGCGCCGAAGAAACCGGCCGCGGACTCCACCAGCGCTCGGTAGATCGATATCTCGATGTAGTCCGGAACCAGGCGCCTGAGGATCTTCTCGGGGTCCGGCTCGTAGTCGACCGGCGTGCGCTTTACGGGTGCGATCGCATCCCGCGTGCCGCCCGCATCGTCCTCGCCGTCTTGACCGGCAATCGCCTGCTGGGAGAGCGGGAGCAGCCGCTGACGCGTGACGTGCTGTGTGAGCGGCGAGACGTAGGAGTTGTAGAGCATCTCCACGCGATCGACACGACCGTCGACATAGGCTTCGATCACGTCGTCGGCAATCGTGCGCGCGTCGGCGTAGGACGGTCGATCGGAGAATCCTGTGTAGCTGCCGCTCAGCTCATACCCGCGGAAGGTGATCGAGGAGACACCGCGGCGCCCGGTCGCATACCAGCTGCTGTTCAATCCCTCGCCGGTCAGCTCGGCGGAGAGACGTACGCCGGCGCGGATGATCTGGGAGTTGAACCCGCCCGCCAGTCCGCGATCGCCGGTGACGAGCAGCAAGCCAACGTTGCTCTCCGACTCGTGCTCGCGCAGCAATGGCAGTCGCTCGGCCTCCGAGCCGGCCGCCTGCGCGGCCTGGCGGGTCATGCGTCCGATCGCATCCGCGTACGGACGCAGAGCGGAAATGCGCTGCTCTGCCCGTCGTAGGCGAGCGGCGGCCACCATCTCCATCGCACGGGTGATCTTCTGGATGTTCTTCACCGAAGCGATCTTGTTCTTGACGTCGCGCTGAGATGCCATGAGGGTCTACCCTGGTCGGCGCTAGGCCGCCTGGGGCTCCTGCTCGATCGCGGTCTCGTTCTTGGGCAGCGGCGCATCGTCATCGAGCGGCTGGCCCTCCTCGTCGAGGTCATAGCCGAAGTCCCGAGCGAAGTCCTCGACGGTGTCGCGCACCTCCTTCTGGGTCTCATCCGACCAGTCGCCACCGTTGATCTTGGCGCGCAGCTCCGGGTGCTGGGAGTGCAGGCGTTCGGTGACCGCCAGCAGAAACTCGGGCACGCGCTCGACGTTCAGCCGGTCCAGGTAGCCGTTGGTGGCCGAGAAGATCTGCACGACCTGATCCTCCACCGCCAGCGGCGCGCGCTCGTGCTGGTTGAGCGTCGCCACCAGTCGTTCGCCGCGGGCGAGTGTGCGCTGCGTGTCGGCATCGAGGTCCGAGCCGAACTGGGCGAACGCCTCCAGGTCGCGGTACTGGGAAAGCTCGAGCTTGATGCGCCCGGCGACCTTCTTCATCGGACCGATCTGTGCGTTGCCGCCGACGCGCGACACGGAGATGCCGACGTTGATCGCGGGGCGCACACCGGAGTTGAACAGCTTCGACTCCAGGAAGATCTGTCCGTCGGTGATCGAGATCACGTTGGTGGGGATGTACGCGGAGACATCACCGGCCTGCGTCTCGATGATCGGCAACGCGGTGAGCGAACCGCCGCCGAGGTCGTCGTTGAGCTTGACGGCGCGCTCCAGCAGGCGCGAGTGCAGGTAGAAGACGTCGCCCGGATATGCCTCGCGGCCCGGCGGGCGGCGCAGCAGCAGCGACATCTGACGGTAGGCGTAGGCGTGCTTGGTCAGGTCGTCGTACACGCACAGCGCGTGCTTGCCGTTGTAGAGGAAGTGCTCGGCCATCGCGCAGCCGGCATATGGAGCCATGAACTTGATCGGCGCCGCCTCATCGGCGGGCGCCGCGACGATGATCGTGTTCTCGAGAGCCCCGTACTCCTCCAGCGTCTGGGCAAGCGCTACGACCGTCGACATGCGCTGGCCGATGGCCACGTACACCGACACCACGCCGGTGTCCTTGTTGTTGATGATCGTGTCGATCGCGATCGCGGTCTTGCCGGTCTGGCGATCGCCGATGATGAGCTCTCGCTGTCCGCGACCGATCGGGATCATCGCGTCGATCGCCTTCAGGCCGGTCTGCATCGGCTGCTTGACCGGCTGGCGCTGCACGACGCCTGGCGCCTTGAACTCGGCTGGGCGCTTCTGATCGACAGCTATCTCGCCCTTGCCGTCGAGCGGACGGCCGAGCGGGTCCACGATGCGCCCAAGCATCTGCTCGCCGACGGGGATCTCGAGCAGCGAGCCGGTGCGCTTGACGGTGTCGCCCTCGGACACCTTCTCCCACTCGCCGAACAGCACGGCGCCGACGTTGTCGGACTCGAGGTTCAGCGCCAGGCCGGTGACGCCGTGGGGAAGCTCGAGCATCTCGAAGGACATGCAGTTCTCCAGGCCGTGCAGGCGCGCGATGCCGTCGGCCACGCTCAGCACGGTGCCCACCTCGGTCAGCTCGGCGGTGCCGCTGTCGAGTCCCTCGATGCGGCTCTTCAGAATGCTTGTGATCTCGTCTGGATTGATCTGCATGTAGTTCTCCTAGTTGGAAAGAGGGCCGGCCCGTCCCCGAGGGGACCGCGTGACCCGTCTAAGAAGCTCCTTGGGCAACGTGCCTGCGCAGCTGCTCCAGTCGGTTGCGAATAGAGGCATCGAGAATCGAGTTTCCAACCCTGATGACGATGCCGCCGAGAATGTCCGGGTCCACGCGCGCCGCGAGCGTCACCTTGCGCCCCGCGCGCTCCCCAATCGTCTTCCCGAGGCTCTCGGTGGTGCTCTGATCGAGTGCGATCGCGCTCGTGATCTCCACCGGCAGGGTCTTGTTCTCCTCGTCCCACAGCCGCTCGTACTCCCCACGGATGCGGAAGATGACGGGCATCCGGTGGTTTTCGATGAGCAGCTTCAGGAAGTTCAGGAAGATCTCATCCGCCCCGTCGAGCAACGTCGAGAGCGACTGCTGCTTCTCGGCGCTGGAGAAGTAGGGCGAGAAGAAGAACACGGCAAGCTCACGGTGCTCGTCCAGAGCGTCGGCGAACTGGCCGAGCTGCTCGCGCAGCGCGTCCAGGCGTCCCTGCTCCAGGGCGACCTGAAACAGCGAGCGTGCGTAGACCTGGGCCAGCTCCTCCATTAGTTGCTGTGCGCCCCAGTGGATGAAGAGAGGCTCGAGAAGTCCAGTTCGCTGAGTGCCTCCTCGACCAGGCGTCGCTGGTCGGCGTCGTCAAGTGTCTTGCGCGTGACCTTCTCAGTTGCCATGATCGTGAGGTCGGCGACCTCCCGGCGGATGTCATCGAGAGCGCGCTTGGTGGCGGCCTCGATGTCGCGCTCGGCACGCTTGGCGGCCTCGGCGAGGATCTCCTGACCGCGATCGCGGGACTCGTGCTCGTGAGACTCGGCCGTCGCGCGTGCGCGCTGAACGATCTCCTCAGACTGCGCACGTGCCTCCTTCAGACGCTCGCGGTATTCGGCGAGCAGGTCCTCGGCCTCTTGGCGCGAACGCTCAGCCGAGTCGATCGACTCGTCAATCGCGGCACGGCGCACGTCCAGCGCGTCGCGGATCCTGGGGAACACGGCCTTGATGAGGATGAACAGCGAGATGCCGAAGACGAGGAACGTCCAGATCATCAGCCCGACGTTGGGCGTGATCAGCCAAGAGTCGCTCGATGCGATCGGCATGCTCGAGATTGTGGCGAGGAGTCCCATCGACCTATAGGAAGAAGGCGATGAAACCGCCCACCAGGCCGTAGAAGAAGGTCGCCTCGGTGAGCGCGAAGCCGAGCCATTGGATCGAGGTGATCTCGTCGCGCATCTCGGGCTGGCGGGTGACCGACTCGATCACCTTGCCGAACAGCATCCCGATGCCCGCGCCGGCACCCGCGGCGCCACCACCGGCACCCACGCCGAGGGCGATCGCTTTACCGGCTTCCTTGCCCACTTCGACCGACGAGTTGGCGGCCGCGAGCAGCGGGCTGACTACGTGGATTGACATGAAAGGGATGAGGTGAAGCATCGTTCTCCTTGTTGGATCCTTAGTGGCTTGCGGAGGTAGCGCCACCAAGGTAGATGGCGGTGAGAATGGCAAAAATGAAAGCTTGCAGGCCGGCTATCAGCACGGCCTCGAACAGGTAGATAATTACTCCGAGCGGCATCGTGAACCAGCCGAGCAGCTGCAGTCCGAGCAGCACCGCCAGGTTGCCTGCCATGAAGTCGATCAGCATGTGACCGGCAAGCAGGTTGGCCCACAGACGAATGGTCAGCGAGAGCGGTCGCAGCACGAAGTTCGAGAGCATCTCCAGCGGGAAGATCAGCAAGAGCATCGGCCCGCCCACGCCCTGGGGGATCAGGCTTTTGATGTAGCCCCAGGGTCCGTGGGCACGGACCCCTTCGACGTTGTAGGCGAGGAACACACCAAGGGCGAGCACGAGCGGCACCGCGACGTTGGTCACGGCCGCGTAGATCTGAAACGACGGGATGTTCGTGCCGAACACTCGGAAGGTGTTCTGCGAGTCCACCGGCAGCGGGATGTAGCCGATCAGGTTGGACACGAGGATGAAGATGAACAGCGTGAAGACGACCGGGAACCACCGCTTGGTCAGCTTCTCGCTCATATTCTCGCGCGTGACCTGCGACATCAGGTTGTAGCCCATTTCGACCGCGACCTGTGTGCGACCGGGGCGCTTCTGCATGTGCCGGGCCACATACAGCATGATCGCGAGCGTCAACAGCGTCGCCATCAGCAGGTACAGCACGCCCTTGTCGAAGTTGAGCGGCCCGGCGATGTGGAACCAGCTTTCCAAGTGAAAGGAATCGATCACCTTGAAGCTTTCGTTCTTGTGGCCTTTGATCCCAAAGATCACGGCAAAGGCGATCAGACCGAGCAGATACACGAGCGCGACGCTGTAGCCGATCTTCCGTCCTTTGCTGAGCGAGCTGACGCGACTCATCGCACGGCCTCCCGCTGCGTGCGCGAGGAGCCGGGCCCGCCGGGCGGTCCCGAGAAAACCCTGATCACAAACGCCACCGAGTAAGCACAGAAGATCACAACCGCCGCGGTCAGACCGTCTGCGCGCCCACCGGCAACCCCGGCGATCACGATCGCGCCGGCCAGCAACCAGATCCGCCCGAACGCCTCGAACAGGTTAAAGCCGAGCTGCGTGCGCGGCTCGGCCGCCTTGCCGACCCAGCGCCGGTCGAGCTGAGCCAGCACGCGCTGGAGGATCCACGCCCCCGCCCCGACGGCGTAACCGAGCGCTGGCGCTCCGAGCGCCAGCGCCGGAGCGGCGGCGAGCAGCACGAGCACGACGTCCAGGTATCGCAGGATCGCGAACGGGCCACGGCTTGGCTCGGCACCGGGGCGTCCCGACAAGGGGACTGCCGTCGATGGGCCTGGAGCGGCAATCGGATGATGGCCGACAGGGTGCCGACCGTTTATTCGGACTAGTTGGTCTCGCATGTTTGGGTCGCCACCCTACAGATGCAAAGGTTCGCGCGCGTTTCAGGCGGCGAGCCCGGTGCTCCCCTCAGAGCACGTCGTCGGTGGCCGTCGCGAGTCTACCGGTTTTGCGACTTAGTAACAACTTTGTGACATGCGCCACGGACACCGCTCGCACCAGCGCGACGGCCACGGCGAATGTCGCGAGCCCCCCGAGCAGGTCGAGCACGTAGTGATTGCCGGTGGCGAGCACGGCAAATGCGGTAACGCACGGATAGATCAGCGCCAGCACACGCACCCACACACGCGAGGACAGGCGCCACAGCACCAATGTGCACCACACTGCCCAGGCGATATGCAGCGAGGGCATCGCCGCGAACTGGTTGGCATCGGTGGCGAGCGACCCCGTGTGCCACGAGCCGAACGTGTGGCTGGAAGCGACGATGTCGGTAAAGCCGTTGGCGACGAGCATTCGTGGCGGCGCCACCGGGTAGCGCCAGAACACGAGCAGCCCCAGCACGTTGATCGCCACGAGCGAACTGCGCAGCGGCCGGTAGATGTCGGCACGCTTGAACCACAGCCAGCCGAGCAACCCGAAGGTGACGATGAAGTGGGCATTGTCGTAGTAGTAGGAGAGGATCGAGGCGAGCGTGTCGTGGGCGGCGAGCCAGCGGTTGAGGGCGAGTTCCGGAGCGATGTGCAGCGACTGCTCGAAGCTGAGGATCGCGCGACCATGGGCGAGCGCGAGCTTTTCGCGCACCGGCGCGAGATTGTTGATCGCGTCGTATGCCCACGCCAACCAGGCGATCACCAGCAGCTCGCCCCACCAGCGAGGTCGCTTGACCGCGCGCGGCGCTTGCGGGGGTAGCAGACCCAGCTCGTCGGGAGACGCGCGCGGCGGGGCGAGTCCCGTCGCCGCGGCACCGGCGGCCTCGGTCCCCGGCGCCTGTTGAACCTCGGAGGTGGGCAACGCGGGCGCGAAGCGCTCGGATGTGCTCGAACCAGGCAAGCACTCGATGTTATCCAGCGGTGAAGCCAGAACGGCGCTCCTTCTCAGGGCGCCACCGCTTCGATGCCGCTGTCGGCGAGCACGTCGAGCACGCGCGGCAACGCGAGCGCCGTTC
>DATNKN010000149.1:0-2943 GCA_035603375.1 Solirubrobacteraceae bacterium | reverse complement strand
GACGCTCTCACCGAACAACACCGGATTGCAGCTCTTTGAGAACGCCACCGCAACCGCTGCCGGCCTGTTCACGATCATCCTCATGTTCGGTCCCGTGTCCGGCGGGCACTTCAACCCGGTCGTGTCGCTCGCCGACGCGAGCTTCGGCGGCATCCGCGGGTGCGACGCGCTTGCCTACATCCCCACGCAGGTAGCCGGCTGTGTACTCGGCGCCGTCGTCGCGAATGGCATGTTCTCGCTGGCCACCATCAGCATCTCCACCCATCACCGCGCGTCACCCGCACACCTGCTCTCCGAGGCGATCGCCACGGCCGGTCTGCTGCTCGTGATCTTCTCGCTCGCGCGCACCAAACGCCCAAACGCCATTCCGGCCGCAGTCGGCGCGTATATCGGCGCCGCCTACTTCTTCACCAGCTCCGCCAGCTTCGCCAACCCCGCGATCACGGTTGGGCGCATGTTCTCCAACACCTTCGCGGGGATCGCACCAGCATCCGTACCCGGCTTCATCGTCGCCCAGCTGGTCGGCGGTGCTTGCGCGATCATGCTCGTCAGAGTGCTCTATCCGGGCGTGACGCCGGCCGAGGCGAAAGAGATTCTGCTGCCCCACGGCGACGGGCGCTCAGGTCCAGACACGACAGCCACGGCCAGTGTAGGCATCTGAGCCTGTTCCAGCCCTACTCGCCACTGCGACCATCTCCCCTGGGGCCCCTATGGGCTACCGCAGCGCGATTGTGCGCGTGACCGTTCCGAGGCCATGTCCGCCCTGGGAGAGGCTGACCGTGACGGTGTAGCGGCCGGCGGACAGCGAGCCCAACAGTTCGGCAAGCGGTACGTTCACGGTCTGTCCCGGCACGATTGCCTTCGTCCTCGCGGTGGCGCGGAGCGAGCGCCCCTGCCCGGTGATCAGCGCCGTGCCGCCGATCGGGACGATCGTGTTGCCGGTGTTATTCACAGCCAGCAGCAGCGTGCCGTGCCGTGCGCTGCCCTGCTCGATCAGGCCGCCCGCGCGCGCCTGGAAGGACTGCGCACCTGTAGGCGGGTCCAGGCGAAGGCTCGAAACCAAGCGGTAGGCGAGCTTGATCCCTTTCGTGGCGCGACTGGTCGACGTGCCTACTACTTCGATCGCGCCGTACTGGGAGCGGCCGGAAGGGGTGCGCGTCAGCGACACGCCGACCGTACGCGAGGAACTGGCGCCCAGCGTGAAGTAACTCGTGCTGAGACGCACTTCGGATAGCGTGGCACGGCGGTTGGGCGACACTTCGCCGCTACTCCCCTGCAGCCACGGCCGCAGCACGACGCTGACCGCCATCGACGTGCCGGTGGTGTTCGAGATCTTGATCGAGCCGACGCTCCCACGATTGGCGACGTGTTCGAAGATGCCGGGCGAAACCGACAGGCCGCCGCCCGCTGCGAGGCTTGCGCTGGCGAGAGTGAGCATCGTGATCGTCATGACGAGCGTCAATCGCCTGGTGTTGTGAAATCTCATGATCGCTGCTTCCTCTCTCATGGTTGGGGGGTCTGTGTCCTTGGCCTGTCGATCATCGCGCCGCGCGTCACGGTCCCGCAGCGGTGACGGTCACCAGCAGAAGCTTGTGGTAGTCGTCAATGGGCGGGTGGTGGGCGCCGCGCACCATCTGGCGCAGCCGGATCGTGGCTCCTTCCAGCGAAACAGGTTCACCCCACTGCTCGAGCACTGGGTCCACGCTTGCATCGAGCGAGCGGAAGCGGCCGCGACCAGCTGCGGCCTGCAGCGCGATCGCGAGGCTCGAGTGCCCACGCACCAGATGCCCGCGGCGGGCACCGGAGATCGCTTCGCCGTCGACGAGACTCAGCCTGACCGGCGCGTCGGTGGCGGTCACTTCCACGGAGATCGTCGCGTCATACACGCTCCGCTTGTGACCGGCACTCACCCGCGCAAAGCGGCTCGATGCGCCCAACGAGAGGGCGAGCGTGCTTTCCACCGTGCCGCCCACGGTGGGTTCTTCGGCGTGCGCGACGTTCGCGCCGGAGAAAATCGCCATGACCACTGCAACCACAAGCACCCAGCGATCCGGCAAGGACGTGTTTATCGCCCTGGCCCTCCCGCGCGTCGGATGCGTGGGCGCGATCTCAATTGGGATCTTCACCCGCACGAGTTCACCATCGACAGCACCGTAGCGGAAGGCGATCGTGCGTGAACTGGTATGCCCACCGAGGCATCGGTCGTCGGCTCGTACGCGCCGATCATCGCCCCGACCCCCCACTTTTTTTTCGGATGCGGGCGCCGCTTGGATGCCCATGCGCGATCTCGATCGGGATATTCACCTGCGCGAATTCACCGTTGCCCGGCTTGTAGCGGAAGATGATCGTGCGCGAGCTGACGTAGCCGAGGATCGCCTGCAGCTGGCCCCTATGCACGGTCAACGTGCCCCTGCCGGAGGCGTAGTAGATGTGCCGCCCGATCTTGTACAGCACCTGCAGGACGATCCCCGTCGGCGCGGACACGCGGTGGTTGTCCACCATGCACGTGAGCCGTCCCCTGAACACGTAACGATGCCGGGATCGCAACACCGGCACGCGACGCTTGTCGATCTTCACCCAGCGCAGAGGCTTGGAGGTGAGCTTCATCGAAAGCTCGGGCAACTGGCAGACAGCGGGCTTGCCGCCCGGGGTTGAGCTGGAGGAGGACCCCAGCACGCCGCCGGCGGCGGAACTGCTGCCGGGGGAACCCTGGTTGCCGACCGCAATCGTGACGGTGCTCGGGCCGGACTGTGGAGGGTCCTGCACGTCGATCGTCCGTTCCTCGAGCGTGGTCGTCGTGCCTGCAGCGTCAGTCACGCGCACCTGCAGGCTGTGCGTGCCGATCCCGCCAACGGGGACCCGCAGCGCGACGTTCGAGACGTTGTTCGGACACCCGTCGTTGCCGAGCGGCAGGTCGATCGTGGCGCTTGAAGCTGGACGTTC
>DATNKN010000130.1:0-7396 GCA_035603375.1 Solirubrobacteraceae bacterium | reverse complement strand
AGGGGTGGCGCCGTTATCGAAGATCGTCAGGGTTCCATCCGGTTGGCGGCGTGCGTCATGCTGCCAGGCGAAGTTGCTGCCTGGGGTCATCTCGAAGTCGCTGTGCTTGCCGCCTAGACGCCACAGGATCGTGCCTTTGCGGTCGAGCTTGTAGATGGTGTGGGTGCTGCGCCCGGAGATGAGCAGGTTGCCGTCGCCGTCGAGGTCGACCGAGTTGATGTGAAAGAAGTCCCAGTTCGCGGCTTCGACCGGCGCGTAGGACTCCTGCAGCGGTATGCGATCGAGACTGTGCCACTCGAGCAGCACCTCGCCGCTGGCCAGGTCTATCTCCTGGAAGATCGCGTCTTGGATCGTGCCTTTGCGGGGCCCGCCGGCTGAAGAGAGGTCGGCGCCTGTGATCACATAGCTCGTCAGCAGTGCCGTGTTGCGTGGAGTGATCACGAACTCGTGCAGATCGCCGTGCAGCCCGCGCGCGGCCTGCACTCGGCGCACGGTGCGGTAGCTGGAGTCCGCGATCACGTATTCGCCGACGCCGTGGCCGTATTCGATCAGGCCCTCCCACCAGGTGAGCACCGGCTCGCCCCTATAGGACTGCACGCGGAAGTTGGTCGTGACCTTGCCTTCCAGCGGGTTCTCCCAGATCGGCTGGCCGTCGGCAGCGACGATCACTGCGCCCACCTGGCCGACCGGAACGTTGTAGGGCGCGATGAAGATCGGATCGCTGGAGGCTCCCGGTCGGCTGCTGGTGACCGTCAGAGAAGGGATGCGCAGGTCCGGTCGCGTGTGCCAAGTGGGCGGCTTGGGCGGTCCCGGGTCGGGCGGCGTCAGGGCGCTGGCGACGATCTCCCCCAAGACCCCACTAAGGCCGAGCCCAACCGCTCCCACTCCCGCTGAGCGCAACAACTGTCTGCGGGTGAGCGTTCGACTCATCACCACTCAGGAAAGCGCATCGCACGAAAGAGAAGCTGAAGAATCTCTCAAGCCGTCCTCATACACTCGTCGCCAATGTCCGCTACAACGCTGCAGTGGCTGCGCATAGTCCATCCTCTCCGCCTGTAACAGCGTTGTTCACGAAGGGCGAGGTCAACCGGGCGGGTGTGCTGCTGCTTGACCTTCGCGAACGGATGCAGCGGGACGGCGCGGAACGTGCTGTCGGAGACTCGGACGAAAAGCGACTCGATGAGGCGTGGGCGGCTCTCGCGTGGTGGCGCAGTCTGCACGCGCGCCCGCTGTCAACGGTGGCCGCGAACCTCCGCTATCACGTCGATCACGGGGATGCCCGCGTGGGCGAGCGTATTGAGGTCACTCAGCGCTTGAAGCGCCTCGACACACTGATTGGAAAGCTCGCGCGCGAGCGGGGCAACGTTACGCAGATGCAGGACATCGGTGGTGTTCGCGCGGTACTCCCAAGCCAGCGGCACGTATATATCGTTAGACGGCGGCTGTTGAAGTCTTGGGTGGTCATTAGGGAGCGGGACTACATCACCGAACCCAAGAGGAGCGGCTACCGGTCACTGCATCTGATCGTCAGGCGCAAGGACTATCCGATCGAGGTTCAGCTCCGAACGATCGGGCAGGACATATGGGCCAACACGGTGGAGGAGGTCGGCCGGCGGTCTGGCGTCGACCTTAAGTTTGGCGCCGGCGACGAGCGTTTCCACAGCGTCTTCCTGGCGATGGCAGAGCTGATCGCAAGCTTCGACCGAGCCGAACTTTCTTCTGATGATCTACGGGAGGGCTTGAAGCGCCTGCCATCATTGATAGCGCGGACGCGTGCGTAAGGACGATCCAAATGAGCCCCGCTGACGACATCAAGCACTTCCTCGTGACGCGTGACGTGACGCGCGGCAAGACGGCCGTCGTCGAACTCGGCACGGACTACGAGGCTGCGCAGCACGCTTACGAGGAAGCCGAGCGGGAGGCTCGAGGACGTTCGCACCTCGACGTTGTGCTGCTTAGCGCTGACTCGCTCGAGACCATCAAGCGTACGCATTCCAGCTACTTCGATCCGAAATCGCTCGACGAGCTGCTGCCGGCTTAGGACCGGCTGGATTCACCGGCCGCGTGCGCCTGGTGCGTCGAGCTGGCCGGGTACGCAGTCAATGTGAGCCGGCGGTGCTTGGGCTTGCTGCGAAGTCGTGCTTCTATGGGATATTCCATGAGCCCCATCGAGGTCACCCACTTCACCGATCCCGGCTGCCCCTGGGCCTATTCGGCGAGCCCCGCGCTCGCGGTGTTGTACTGGCGCTACGGCACACAGCTGCATTGGCGCCTGGTGATGATCGGTCTCACCGAGAGCGCCGAGCAGTACACGAGCCGTGGATACACCCCGGTGCGGGCGGCTCACGGCTATATGCGCTTCCGCCGCTTCGGCATGCCGTTCGCGACCGCTCCCCGCGCGCGCGTCACGGCCACCGCGCGGATGTGTCGCACGATCGTGGCAACACGCCTGCTCGACCCCGGGCGCGAATACGAAGTGTTCAGGGCATTGCAGTTCGCCCAGTTCACCAGCACGCTCGTGCTCGACGACGCGCGCGATATCGCCACGGCGCTCGAGCGCGTGAGCGGATTGGACGTCGAGGCGATCGTGGGCGCACTTGACGACGAGCAGGTGAGCGCCGCATACGAGGCCGATCGGGCGCTCGCGCGTACTGCCGCCGGCGGCCCCACAGAGTTTCAGGGTAAGGCCGCCCAGAGCGATGGCCCCGTGCGCTATACGGCCCCGTCGCTGATTCTGCGCGTGGGAGAACGAACGCTTGAGGGCGGCGGCTTTCAGCCTGTTGAGGCCTACGATGTGCTGATCGCCAATCTCGATCCGACGCTCGAGCGCGAGCCGCCGCCGGAGAGCCCGCTCGACGCTCTGAAACGCTTCCCTGAGGGGCTCGTGACCCAAGAGGTAGCGGCGATCACGACGCGCGGCAACGACGCCCCCGACCGGGTGGGTGCGGAGAGCGCGCTGGTGGAGTTGGTGGGGGAAGGCAGTGCGCGCCGCATAGCGCTCGGTGACGATGCCCTCTGGCTCGCTGCGGGGTAGCCTCCGTGGCCAGATGTCCTTGACAGTCACACTTCCCGACGGCAAGTCGCTGGAGCTTACGGACGGCGCCACCGGCGCCGATGCGGCGGCCGCGATTGGGCCGGGTCTCGCCAAAGCAGCGCTGGCAGTCGAGGTGACCCGTACCGAGACAGATCAGGCCCCGGAGGTTCGGGACCTCGCGAGGCCTCTTCCGGGAGGGGCACAGATTTCGATCATCACCGCCAAGAGCGGTGAGGAGTCGCTTGCGCTGATCCGCCACGACGCGGCGCACGTGCTCGCAAGCGCCGTGATGGAGCTGTGGCCGGGAGTGAAGATCTCAATCGGCCCGTCGATCGACAACGGCTTCTACTACGACTTCGAGTTCCCCGAGGGGGTCTCCATCTCCGATCAGGACTTCCCCGCAATCGAAGCGAGGATGGCTGAGCACGTGAAGGCGGGGGAGACGTTCGTGCGCGAGGACGTCTCGGTGCAGAGCGCGCGCGAGCAGTTCGTGGCAGAGAACCAGGACTACAAGGTCGAGCTGATCGATGATCTCGTCAAGGGCGCGCCTGTCGAGCAGCCGCTTGAGAGCGTCTCGCTCTACACGAACGGGCCATTCACCGACCTGTGTCGCGGCCCGCACGCGCCCAGCACCAAGACCGTTGGCGCTTTCAAGCTGCAATCGGTTGCCGGCGCCTACTGGCGTGGGGACTCCAAACGCAAGATGTTGACCCGTATCTACGGCACCGCCTTTCACACCAAGGCTCAGCTGAGCGAGTACCTTGAGCGCCTGGAGCAGGCCGCCCAGCGCGACCATCGCAAGCTCGGACGCGAGCTGGGTCTGTTTCATTTCTCCGATGTCTCGCCCGGTGCGGCGTTCTGGTTGCCGGCCGGCACGAGCATGTACAACGCGCTCGTCTCGCTCTCACGCGAGATGGGCTCAGAGCGCGGCTATAGCGAGGTCAAGACTCCGCTGATCTACGACGCCGAGCTGTGGAAGATCTCCGGACACTGGGGCAAGTACAGGGAGAACATGTTCACTGTGCAGGTCGAGGAGCGCGAGATGGGCGTGAAGCCGATGAACTGCCCCGGACACGCCCACCTGTTCAACAGCAGTCGCCACTCCTATCGCGACCTGCCCGTGCGCTACTCAGAGCCGGGACTGCTTCACCGCAACGAGGCCTCGGGCGTGCTGCACGGGCTGTTGCGCGCGAGGCACTTCGCCCAGGACGACGCCCACATCTTCTGCACCGAGGAGCAGGTTCAGGAGGAGGTGGCGGGCTGTCTGGAGTTCGCTTTCGCCACCTATCGCCTGTTCGACTTCGACGTACGCCTGGAGCTATCGACGCGGCCCGAGCAGCGTGTGGGCTCAGACGAGCTGTGGGATCGCGCTGAGGAAGCGCTCTCGGGTGCGCTCGACTCGCAAGGCCTCAGCTACGAGCTGAACGCCGGCGACGGTGCCTTTTATGGACCGAAGATCGACATGCACATGACCGACTCGCTCGGGCGCTCCTGGCAGCTTGGCACCGTGCAGCTCGACTACAACATGCCTGAGCGCTTTGGGCTCACATACACGGGCGCCGACAACGCCGAGCACCAGCCCGTGATGATCCACCGGGCGCTGTTCGGCTCCTACGAGCGCTTCATCGGCATCATGATCGAGCACTACGGTGGCGAGTTTCCATTGTGGCTCGCGCCGGTACAGGCGATCGTGCTGCCGATCTCCGAGCGCCTGAACGATTACGCCGAGAGCGTGCGTGAGCGCTTGCGGGCGGCCGGCCTGCGCGTCGAGTGCGACGATCGCGGCGAGTCGATCGGGCGCAAGATCCGTGAGGCCGAGCTACGCAAGATCCCGAACATGCTGATCGTCGGCGATCGCGAGGCCGAGAGCGACAGCGTCTCGCTGCGCCATCGTGGCGGCGGGGCACCGCGGGCGCAGCCCGTGGTCGGCAGCGTGGCCGTCGGCGAGCTGGTGGAGAATCTCCTCAGCGAGGCGCGTGCGCGCGGCGAGCACGAGCACGCGAGTTAGGAACAGTCGAATGTCGAGTCAGCGAGAAGTCCTTGCGCGGCGCGCCACGCCCGCTATACTCGGCCGCCTTGAAGCTCGGAATCCATTCACGGCGCAGCGCGTAGTCTCAACTTGACGCGCACCCCCAAAAGCTAGTGGCCGTTCCCCGCAGGTTCGACCGCCGGCCCCCCGAGCGGGACCAGACGAGGATCAACGAGCGCATCCGCGTGCCTGAGGTGCGCGTGATCGACGACGAGGGCAACCAGGTCGGGATGATGAAGACGCCCGACGCGGTCAAGTTCGCTCAAGAACGCGACCTCGATCTTGTCGAGGTCGCCCCCGAGGCCAAACCGCCCGTGTGCCGGGTGCTCGACTACTCCAAGTACAAGTACGAGCAGGCGCAGAAGGTGAAGCAGGCGCGCAAGCACCAGCAGCAGATCACGATCCGCGAGATCAAGTTACGTCCGAAGATCGCCGAGCACGACTACGACACCAAGAAGCACCACGTCGAACGCTTCCTGCGCCACAAGGACAAGGTCAAGATCACGATCATGTTCCGCGGCCGCGAGGTCACCCATCCCGAGCGTGGCGTGATGATCCTCGACCGCTTGGCCGAGGAGCTGGCGGCACTCGGCGTCGTCGAGCAGCGTCCCACCCAGGACGGGCGCAACATGACGATGATGCTTGGGCCCTCCAAGGCTGTGCTCGCGGGCAAAGTGGACGGCGATGACGCTACCCAGAACGGCGTACCCGACAGCGTCGTACCGGTCGCTGAGAACCAGAACGGCGCTTCAGACGGCGCCGTGTCATAATCATCGCTTCGAGGGTGGCGCAGACGACCGTAGGTCGGCGAGCCGGGACCCTCGATCTTCGATTCCTATGCCCAAGATGAAGACACACAGCGGCGCGAAGAAGCGCTTCAAGGTGACCGGCTCCGGCAAGGTGCGGGCCAGGCACTCCTACTCCAGCCACATCCTGGAGAAGAAGTCGCCCAAGCGCAAGCGCACGCTCGCCAAACCCGTGATCCTTTCCGACCATGACACGCCGCGCGTAAAGCGGCTGCTCGGAGTGGGCAAATGACACGCGTAAAGCGGTCTGTCGCCGCACGCAAGAAGCGTAAGGCGACGCTCGAGCTGACGAAGGGCTTCCGCGGCGAGGCGCACTCCAACTACAGACGCGCCAAGGAGGCGCTGATGAAGGCGGACGCCTACGCCTACCGCGACAGGCGCAACCGCAAGCGCGACTTCCGCAGGCTGTGGATCACGCGCATCAACGCCGCCGCGCGTCAGAACGGGATGAGCTACTCGCAGTTCATGCACGGGCTCTCGCTCGCCGGCGTCGAGCTGGACCGCAAGGTGCTGGCCGACATCGCCGTGCGCGACGCCGACACATTCCGACGTTTTGCCGAGACCGCCCGCGAGGCGTCGGCTGCCTGACCCGGCAACCGGCAATGTGAACCTCTCGGGCGCTGCTCCTTCGGGACCGGCGCCTTTTTTTATGACCGCGATCACTTCACAAGACAACCCCCGCCTCAAGCAACTGCGCAAGTTGCGGCGCCGGCGCGAGCGCGAGCGCAGCGGGCTGTTCGTAGCCGAGGGCGAGGATCTCGTCGCGGCCGCCATCGCCGCGGGCCGGCCCGTGGTCGCGGGCTATCGCGTCGCGGGCACCGCGATCGGTGGGTCGGGCTTCAGCGACGTGGAGCCGAACGTGATGGCAAGCGTGTCCACGCTCGGCTCTGGCACGCGTGCGATCGGCGTGTACAAGCAGCGCTTCGCGGCGCCAACCGGACCGTTGTGCGTGTGCCTTTGGGGTGTGTCCGACCCCGGCAACGTCGGCACCGTGCTGCGTGGCGCGCTCGCCTTCGGCGCGGCGTGCGTCGCGCTGGGGCCCGGCTGCGCCGACCCGCACTCCCCGAAGGCGGTGCGGGCCAGCATGGGCGCGATCTTCGAGGTCGCGCTTGCGCGCGTGGGCGACGTCGGCGAGCTGCCCGGCAGGCGCGTCGCGCTCGTGGCCGGCGCGGGCGAGCCGATCTGGAGCACCACGAGCGTCCTTGGGGGCGCCGGTGGCGAGGACACGGAGGTGGACTCGCCACCCGCGCTAACGCTGCTCGTGGGTGCCGAGCGCGAGGGGTTGCCGCCGGAGGCGGTGAGCGCATGCGACACGGTTGCTCACATCCCGATCGTCTCGGAGTCGCTGAACGCGGCGATGGCGGCGACCGTGGCGCTATACGAGACGACACGTCGAGCGAATCGATTGACCGATAGAGGGGCCCGGCTCCCCGGCCTGCGGCCGGCTGCGCCACCCTCTAGGGTGCCGCCAACATGATCGAGCGGATTGAAGAGCTGCGCGCAGCGGCACAGCAGGAGATCGAGGCG
>DATNKN010000111.1:0-10150 GCA_035603375.1 Solirubrobacteraceae bacterium | reverse complement strand
CGAGCCAACCACCGGTTTTGAGCCGCAGGCACGACGCGCCGCCTGGGAGACGATCCGCTCGCTGCGCTCGCTGGGCAAGACGATCCTGCTCACAACCCACTACCTCGACGAGGCGCAGGCGCTGGCCGACAGGGTGGCGATCGTCAAGAACGGGCGCGTGCTCGCGATCGGCCCGCCGCGCGAGCTTGGCGTGGGCGCCGCGCATTACCGCGTCAGCTACCGCTCGGCGAGCGGCGAGCTGGTTGAGCACGAGACGGACGATCCCACCAGCCTGCTTGCACAGCTGACGAGCGAGGCGCTCGCGCGCGGCGAACGCTTGGAGGAGCTGAGCGTCGGACGGCCGACGCTCGAGGACGTCTACCTGGAGCTGACCGCATCGGCCGAGAGCGACGGCGGCCACGCCGAGCAGCCGCAGCGTCGCGACGAGCACCCCGGCCACGACGACCGCAAGCAAACACCGGGGAGCGATCCGCAGGCGAGGGCGGCGAGCAATGTCTGACGCACTCGTTCTGAGCTGGCGCCAATACCGCCTGGAGCGGCACATGTTCTGGCGCAACCCAAGCGCCGCCTTCTTCAACTTCGCGCTGCCACTACTGTTTCTGCTCGCTGGCGGGGTGATCCTGCCCGGCAGACAGCACGACCTCAACCTGCTGGTGCCCGCGATCGCCGGCATGAGCGTGATGTCCACGACCTTCACCGCGCTCGCCTACAACATCGTGTTTTTGCGCGAGCGTGGCGTGCTCAAGCGCATCCGCGGCACGCCGCTACCGACGATCTCCTATTTCGGTGGGGTGGCAGCCAATGCGGTCACGAACACAGCCATGCAGATCGCGATCATCACGGTTGCCGGCAAGCTGCTCTTCGGCATCGGTTGGCCACGCGACTGGGCTGAGCTGGTCGTGTTCGTGCTCGCCGGTGTCGTGTGCTTCGCCGCGCTCGGCGTGGCGTTTGCGCACGCGATCCCCAACTTCGAGTCCACCGCAGCGTATGTCAACGCCGTGTTCCTGCCGGTGGTGTTCGTGTCGTTCTACGTGTTCGACAGCAAAAGCGCGCCCGCGTTCGTGCGCCACATCGCCGAAGCACTGCCGCTGAAGCCGCTGATCGACGGGCTCTCGGGGGCGATGGTGACCGGAGTGGGGCTCTCCAGCAACCTGTCCGCGCTCGCCGTGATTGCGCTGTGGGGCGTGTTCGGTGTTTACTTCGCGGTGCGCGGTTTCTCCTGGGAGCAGTCGCGCCACTGAGGATGCGGGCCCGCGAGCCGCATCCTGGCACCCCCTCACTATCCTGATGCGGGCTCCAACCAACCGTGGGAGGAAAGCGCAATGAAGCAGCTCGCCGATGACGTTTACATGCTCAAGGGGTTTCCGCCGAACGCGATCAACGTGTATGTGGCTGGAGACGTGTTGATCGATTCGGCCACGCGCCAAGCGGAGAAACGCATCTTCAAGCAGATCTCAGGCCTTACGCTGAGCGCGCACGCGCTGACCCACGTGCACCCCGACCATCAGGGCTGCAGCCACGTCGTGTGCGAGCGCCTGGGCATCCCCCTGTGGGTTGGCCAGGACGACGTGCCGGCGATGGAGGTCGCCGGGAGCGTGGTCGGCGCGAAGGCGCCCGCAGCAATGAAGCGCGTCCAGGAACGCTATTGGGTAGGTCCACCCCACCCTGTCTCGCGTGCGCTGCGCGAGGGCGATGAGGTCGCCGGGTTCACGGTCCTCGACACCCCCGGACACACGCGCGGCGAGGTGTCCTTCTGGCGCGAGTCCGACCGCGTGCTGATCCTCGGCGACGTGCTCAACAACATGAACCTGATGACCGGCCTACCGGGGCTGCACGAGCCGCCGGCGCTGTTCAACGTCGACTCCGTGCACAACCGGGCCTCGATCCGCCGGGTCGCGGCGCTGCGTCCCGCACTCGCGCTCTTCGGTCACGGCGCCCCGCTGCGCGACCCGGACAAGCTCGCCAACTTCGCCGCGCGGCTTTCCGCCTGAGCAGATCGCCGTGACCGAGAGCATTTTCGTCCCCGACGGGGACAGCTTCGTGCCGACCGAACACGCGCGCGGCCCGTGGGACCCGCGCGCGCTGCACGGCGGCGCCCCGGCGGCTCTGATCGCCGCGGCGTTCGAGCGCATGCAGCCTGGAGCGGAGCTGCCGCTGGCTCGCCTGTCCTTCGAATTCCTGCGCCCGGTGCCGATGGCGCCACTGACGCTGAGCACGCGCATCACGCGACCGGGACGGCGCGTGCAGGCACTCGCGGCGGAGTTGAGCGCCGACGGCGTGACCGTGTGTCGCGCCAGCGCACTGCGGCTCGTGTCGGTGCCCGAGGAGTTGCCGGAGCTGGCGTTGGAGCAGGTCGCGGCCGCGCGGCCGCGCGCGATCGCGGCGGCGTCCGACGGCGAGCAGGTCCACTTCGTGCTGGACGACGTCGAGCGCAAGAGCTTCGCTGCCACCGCGATGGAGATGCGCTTCCTGCGCGGACGGCCGCTGGTCGGCGGCTTGCCCGAGCATGACACGCCACACAAGCGCGAGCTGCCCGAGCCCGAGACAGCGGACGAGCCTGAGCTGTCCGAGAGCGAGATGACAGGCGAGCAGTCCTCACAGCAGAGCGCGGCCGGTCATGTGCCCAGCGGCGCGGCGACGGTTTGGATGCGCTTGCGCTATCCGCTGTTGCCCGACGAGCCGCTGACCCCGCTAGCGCGTGTCATCGCCACCTCGGATTTCGGCAACGGAGTCGCGACGGTGCTGCCGTTCGATCGGTACCTGTTCATCAACGCCGACCTAACGATCTCGCTTGACCGCCGACCCCAGGGCGAGTGGGTTGCATTGGATGCCCGCACGCTGCTGCATCCCGGCGGGGTCGGCTGGGCCGAGAGCGTCATCCACGACGAGCACGGGCCGGTCGGTCGAGCAACGCAGGCGCTTGTGGTGCAGCGACGCTAGCGCCGCACGCCCTGGCGGCATCGCATCGCGCGACGATCGCGGCGAAGCTGGCGCCGGACACAGGAGCGTTTCACTCGGTGGCCGGCCCGCTCGACGGCGAGGCGATCTCGAACTCGGGCAGGTTGTTGCCCTCTTCCAGCTCCACGAGCTCGCCCTCGCGCTCCTGCAGGTAGGCGCGCAGCGCCTTCTCCAGACCCTTGCCGCGACGGAAGCCCTCGAACATCTCGTGCACCGGCAGCTCCGGGTCGTCGAGGCGGCTGACGATGCCCTTCAGCTCCTCATAGCCCTGCTCGAAAGTGATCTGCTCGCGCGAGCGCGCACCGTCCGGCCGACCGGGGCTGTCGGGCTCGGACTCCGCGTCGCGGGCGCCCTCCGGCGACGGCTCTGCCCTGCCGGCACGCAGCTCCGCCTCGTCGGTCGGCTCGAACATGATCGCCTGTGGCTGTGCGGCGTCGCTCATAGGTGCTCCCCTCGTGTGATGTCGGTGATCGTGGCGGTGGCCTCGCCGTCGGCGAAGCTCAAACCGAGCGTGTCGGCCCGCTGTAGCTGGGCGACGCTCTTGACGGACCTGCCCTCGACGTCGGTGGCCATCACCCATCCGCGCCGGCGGAAGTCCTTCGCGTCGAGCACCGCGCCAAGCGCCGCCACGCGTTCGCTGTTGCGCGCGAGCAGGCGCTCGCCGGTCGGGCCGAGCCGGCTCGTGTCGCGCTCGACCGCCTGGCGCTGGGTGACCACACGCCGGCGCAGCTCGCGGATCGCTTCGGCAGAGCGACGGTCAAGCGCGGCGATCAGGTCCAGGCGCTTGCGCGTAACGCGCGTGCGCGAGCTGTGCAGCAGCTCCCCCATGCGCTCCACCATCGCCCGCGGGCGCTCGAACACGCGCGCAAGCGCCACGCCATCACGATCGAGCTGCTCGAGCAGGTCGGCCGCGGAGTGGCCGATGGCAAGCTCCGCGGCCTTCGCCGGCACGGGCGCGTGGGCGGCCGCGACGTGGTCGCAGTTGGGGCGATCCTTGGTGTGGCCGATGCTCGTTATAACGGGCACAGCGCAGGCGAAGACCGCCCGGCACAGGCGCTCGTCGTCAAAGGCGAGCAGGTCGGCCGCGGAGCCGCCGCCGCGCGCGAGCACGATCGTGTCCACACCCTCGACGGCCTGCAGGCGCCCGAGCGCGTCGATCACAGAGCCGACGGCGTGCACACCTTGCACGGAGGCCGGGCAGAACACGATGTCCTGCGGCGGAAAGTGCCGGCGCAAGGCCTGGATGACGTCGATGTTGGCGTCGCCCAGCGCCGCGATCACGCCCACGCGCCGCGGAAACGTGGGCAGCGGCTTGCGCCGGTCGGGGTCGCACAGCCCGTCAGCCCGCAGCCGCTTGAGCGTCTCGGCGCGACGGCGCAGCAGCTCGCCATCGCCGGTGGGACGGATGCGGTCGACAATCAGCTTGGTGGCGCCACGGGGGGCGTAGAAGTCCACGCGCTCGTAGTGGGCTTGCACGAGATCGCCCTGGGCGGGAAGCGGCGTGCAGCGCGCGACGCGCCCCTTCCAAATGCAAGCGTCGAGACTTGCCGACTCGTCCGCAAGCGTGAGATACACGTGCCCGGAGGAGCGATGCACCGCGATCGAGGTGACCTCCCCCTCGATCCAACCGTCGCCGAGCGCTCGCATGGCTCCCGCGATGCGACCGGCGAGGAGCGCGACGGGCAGCGCGCTGGTGGTTTGCGTGTCGATCGCCTGAGCCACGGCCCCTGAACGTTAAACGCCGCACCGGCGCAAAGCCGGCGGCTTTGCGCCTATTTCAAGCCGAGTTTGCGGGGAACGGGTCGGCGAGCGAGGAGAGCACGTGGTCGGGGTCGGCGGCACGTAGTTCCTCGACGTCGTAGCGTCCGCTGGCGACCCCCACGGAAACCGCGCCGACGCCCTCGGCGGCGGCGATGTCGAGCGGCGTGTCCCCCACGACGAACACTTCGCGCAGGTCCAGCGTCTGACCGAGCAGGCCCTCCCCGCGCTTGACGGCCGCACGCGTCAAGGCGACGCGGTCCTCGGAGTCCGAGCCGTAGCCGCCGAGCAGAAAGAAGTGGTTGAGCTGGCCGCGCCCAAGCTTGGCGTGAGCCGCGGCTTCGAGGCCTCCGGTCGTCAGTCCGAGCGGGATGCCCGCCTCGGTGAGCTTCTCAAGCAGGTCGCGTACGCCGTCGAGCACGCGATAGCTCTCCGAGGAAGCCACGAAGTCGGGCAGCACGGCCTGATAGCTGGCCATCAGCCGCGTCAGCTCGGCACTCGTGGGTTCGCGCTCCATGACCTCTTTGAACGTGGCGCGGCCGATCGCCGGGTCGGTCATCCCCGCGGTGGAGTGTTCGGCGATGTCGACCTGCCGGCCGAACAGCCGCTCGAACGCCCAGGCCCAGCTGCGCGCGCCGGCCCCGCCCGTGTCGATCAGGGTGCCGTCGATGTCGAACAGGATCAGCTTCGCCCGGGTCACTCGCCCATTGTCCTACACAACACATCAGGGAGACCTACCCCAGAATAGTTGCGTGCGCAAACATCTGTTGTATAGTTGCGAGAGCAACGGCTTATCCAGTCTACGCTGGCCTGAACCGTAGCGCCTGGCCACCCATCGAGAACACAACACGCAAAAAAGGAGCTCCAATGTCCGACGCCGTCACCGCCACATCCCCTGCTGCCACCGCGCCCCTGCCCACCGGCACGTGGAAGGTCGATCCGATCCACTCGAGCGTGGAGTTTCACGTCAAGCATCTCGGCATCGCGACCGTCAAGGGTCAGTTCAAAGCGTTCGAGGGCACGCTCGAGATCGGCGACAGCGGCGCCCGCGCCTACGGGACCGTCGAGGTTGCAAGCGTCGACACCCGCGAGCCTCAGCGCGACGACCACCTGCGCTCCGCCGACTTCTTCGAGGTCGAGAGCTTTCCGCGGATCGCATTCGAGTCGACCGCGATCCGCCCGACAGGCGACGACGAGTTCGAGATCGACGCGAACCTCACAATCCACGGCGTCACCAACAGCGTCACCCTGAAGGCCGTCTTCGAGGGCGCCGAGACCGACCCACAGGGCAACGACCGCGTCGGAGTGTCAGCCACCACCCAGATCAGCCGCGGGGACTATGGGATGAAGTTCAACGCCGCGCTTGGCTCAGGGAATGTTGTGGTCAGCGACAAGGTGAAGATCCTTGTGGATGTGTCGGCGGTCAAGCAGGCGTAACCCGCCACACGGCGGACGGTGCGACCGAGTAAAGAGCCTGCTCGGCAATAAGGCTGGGCAGGCTCTACGGACGACAGCTGCCAGAGCGGCCTCAGCGAACGAACACGCCGCCCAGCGCCTCGTCAACCGCGGCAAGCGTCTGAGCGTCGAGCGTCACACCCGAAGCCGATGCGTTTGCACGCACCTGCTCGGGCCTGCTGGCGCCCACGATCGCCGACGCCACGTTCGGCTGGCGCAGAACCCAGGCGAGCGCTAGCTGTGCCATCGTCAAACCGGCGTCCTCGGCGACCGGTCGCAGGCGCTCGACGGCTTCGAGGACGGGGTCCTGCATGAGGCGATCCATGAAGCCGCTCATGCTGTCACTGCTCGCTCGCGAGTCTGCCGGCGGCTGCTCGCCGGGGCGATACTTGCCCGTGAGCACGCCCTGGCCGAGCGGGGACCAAACGATCTGGGAGATGTTCTCGCGCTCGCACAGCGGAATCACCTCCGCCTCGGGGGCACGCCACAGCATCGAGTACTGCGGCTGGCTCGATACCCATCGCGCAATGGATGGGGACCCACCCACCCACGCGAGCGACTCCTCGATCTTCTCGACCGGCCACTCGCTGAAGCCGATGTGGCGGGCCTTGCCCGCAGCCACCACTTCGGTGAGCGCTCCCATCGTCTCCTCCAAGGGAGTGTCGTCGTCGTAGCGGTGGCACTGGTAGAGGTCCACGTAGTCGGTGCGCAAACGCTCAAGTGAAGCGTCGATCTGCTTGTGGATCTGCTCAGCGGAGAGGCCCCGATCGGTCGGAGACATCTGGAAATAGACCTTCGTGGCAAGCACATAGGACGCGCGGTCATACCCCGACAGCGCATCCCCGAGCAGCGACTCGGCGGCGCCCTGCCCGTAGACGTTGGCGGTGTCGATGAAGTTGATGCCCTCCTCGAACGCCGCGCGGACGCAGGCCTCGGCCTGCTCGCGTGCGACCCCACCGGAGTAGGTCAGCCACGAGCCGAGGCTGACCTCAGAAACCTCGAGTCCGCTTGAGCCGAGCTTGCGATAGTTCACGAAACGCACAGTACCCGCTGCGCACAACTTTTACCTTCTCCTCGACCGCTCTACCGTCGCCGGCCCGAGGCGAAACTCTGCACGGGCGGGGCGACGGCGCGCATGTCCGCACCCATCTCGGCGCCGTCCTGCTGCTCGGCGGCCTCCCCGGTACCGTCGGCTCCCGGCAGCCGGGTGACCCGCCCCGAAGCGCCCAGCCCCACGGCCTCGTCCTCCTCCTCCGGGGCGAGAAAGCACTCGAGCGCCGCCAGCTCGCTCACGAGCACATTCAACACCCCCGACGGCGAGCGCTCCAACCGGCCGCGTGCCAGCAGCAGCGGCTCGGCGCGGGCGAGAGCGCGGTGGCGCTCATACACGGCGCCGGGCACGATCAGGTTGACGACGCCCCACTCGTCCTCGAACAGCAGGAACATCGTTCCTTTGGCCGTGCCCGGTCGCTGCCGGGCAATAACCATGCCGACCACCGCCACCGAGCAGCCGTGCGGAAGGCGAGCCAACTGGGCACTGGTTGCCAGCACGACCGGGTCGGCGCCGCTCGGGATGGACAGGCGCGGGCGCAGGACCGCTATCACGTGGTCGTTGATCGTCACTCCGCTGGTGGCATAGTCGGCAAGCACTCGCTGCCAACGGTCAAGTGGGCGCAAGCGGGGCGCCTGGGACAGCTCGATCGGCAAAGCGAGCTGCACCGCACCTGCGACAGCCTCCCCCGCAGCGGCGATCCCAAGCTGCCACAGGGCTTGCCGTCTGTTTTCCGCAAGGCTGTCGCACGCGCCGGCCCAGGCCAATTGCTCGAGCGTGCCGCGACGCGTCGCCGCTCGTGCGGCGAGATCGCCCAGGTCGCGGAACGGACCGCCGCGTTCACGCTCGGCTACCAGCTCGCACACCTCATCGGCGACGGCGCCTTTGATGTAGCCCAGGCCCATGCGAACGCCCAGCCCGGCGGTCGCCGCGTCCTTGCCTGCCCGAGCCTGCTCGCGCGATTCGCTTTGTCCTTGACCGGAATCGAGCTTCTCCACCGTGCACTGCACCTGCGAGGCGTTTACGTCGAGCCCCAACACCCCTATTCCCCGCCGCTGGGCCTCGTGCACGAGACTGTCAGGGGCATAGAAGCCCATCGGCTGCTCGTTCAGCAGCGCGCACAGAAACTCGGGCCCGTAGTGCACGCGCAACCATGTGGACTGGTAGGCGAGCAGTCCGAAGGCGGCCGCGTGTGCCTTGGGGAAGCCGAAGCCGGCGAAGCCCGCCACCATCTCCCACACGCGCCGCGCCGTCTGCTCCTCGGCGCCCACGTGTCGCATGGCGCCGGCGATGAAGCTCTCGCGATGGCGCTGCATCGCCTCCTCTGAACGCTTGCGGCTCATCGCGCGGCGCAGTCCTTCGGCCTCACCCGGCGAGAAGCCTGCGAACGTCTCCGCCACCTGCATCACCTGGTCCTGGAAGATGATCGTGCCGAGCGTGCTCTCAAGCACCGGCTCGAGCGATGGATGCACATAGGGGACCTGGTAATCGGGGTTCTCGCGTAGGCGATCGCGCCGCTCTATGTATGGGTTGATCGCCCCACCCTGAATCGGTCCGGGACGCACGATCGCCACCTGTACACAGAGATCCTCGAGATTCTCCGGTCGCGTGCGGCGCAGCGATTGCATCTGCGCGCGGCTCTCGATCTGGAACACCCCAACCGTGTCGGCCGCACGGATCGCTTTGAACGTGCTGGGATCATCGAACGATATGCGCGACAGATCCACGCGCTCGCCACGCGCGCTCGCGATCTCCTCGACGCAGCGTTCCACCGCCGAGAGCATCCCGAGCCCGAGCAGGTCTATCTTCAAAAAACCGGCGTCCGCACAGGAGTCCTTGTCCCACTGCACCATCTGCCTACCCTCCATCGCCGATGGCACCACCGGGCAGCAGTCGATCAGGGGTCTCGTGGACACCACCATCCCGCCTGAGTGCTGTGATAGGTGGCGGGGCAGTCGATATGCCTCCCCCACCAGTCGCGCAAGCCAGCGCCAGCGTGTGGAGCGCGCCTCGGCGGCAACGTCGCGCTCCACATCGTCCCTGTGGTCGGCCGCGCGCGCTATCCGCTCGATCTCCCCGGCAGGCAATCCGAGCACCTTGCCCAACTCGCGGATCGCCCCACGTGCTCGGAACGTCGGGAAGGCGGCCACCAACGCGGCACGGTCTCGTCCGTAGCGCTCGTGCACACGCGGGATCAGGATCTCGCGGATGTCGCGTGGGAAGTCCAGATCGATGTCGGGCAACCCGCGCAGATCCTCGTGCAGGAAGCGCCCGAGCAGCAGCCCGTTTTCGATCGGGTCGATGTGGGAGAGGCCAGTCAGGTAGCACACGATCGAGGACACTGAGGAGCCCCGACCGCGCCCGGGGGCCAAGAGTGCGCGTGCCGCGTCTCGTCCCCGCACCTGCGCCGCCACTTCGCGCGCCAGCTCGAGCATGTCGTGGTGCAACAGGAAGAACCCCGCCAGGTTGAGTCGCTCGATCACGCGCAGCTCCTCCTCCAGGCGTGCCTCGGCTTCCGCGCGCAGGGCATTCCCCCCGTAGCTATCTTCAAGGCGCGCCCAGCACAGCTCGGCCAATCGCCGGGGAGCACTCTCATCCTCGGAGCCGGGGTAGCGGTAGCCGAGATCTGTGGTCAAATCGAAGCGCAGCCGCTCGGCGAGGCACAGTGTCTCGTGGACCGCCTCGGGATGGTCGGCGAAGCGGGCAACCATCGCCTGCGGGCCGCTCATCGCGTGGGTGTGGTTGCCGCGTCGCTGCGGCTCTGAGGCATCGAGTGTCAGGTGGTGGCGCAGCGCCACGAAGGCGTCCTGCAGCTCGACGCGCGAGCGCGCATGGGCGTGCACGTTGCCCGTGGCCACACACCTCACCCCCAGCCGCCGTGCGAGCGCCTCGAGTGCCCGGTTGCGCGCCCGGTCGTGGCGGGCGTAG
>DATNKN010000065.1:0-2998 GCA_035603375.1 Solirubrobacteraceae bacterium | reverse complement strand
TACGCGACGCGGTGCCTTGCCGACGAGGATCTTGACCTTCTGCAGGTTGGGGTCGAAGCGCCGCTTGGTAGCCACCATCGAGTGACTGCGGCTGTTGCCGAACGCGGGACCCTTCCCGCAGCTGTGACATACCTTGGCCATGAACGCCGGCAGTTTAGCCGCTCAGCAGCTCGGAGCGTAGTGCGGCCATCCTGAGCACCGCTTCGGCAGCGTGAGCGCCCTGATCGCGCTTGCCCCCGCCGGCGCGCGCCAGCGCCTGCTCCATCGTCTCGCACGTGAGCACCCCGAACGCGCACGGCACGCCGGTGGTGAGCGACACCTGTTGGATCCCCCGCGCCGCCTCCGCGCAGACATAGTCGTAATGGTTGGTCTCGCCGCGAATCACCGCCCCAAGACACGCCACCCCCGCGAAGCGCCCGGAGTCGGCCGCGTAGCGAGCTGCCAGCGGCAGCTCGAACGCCCCCGGCACGTCGAACACCTCCACCTCAGCGCTCGCTCGCCGGAACACATCGCGGGCGCCTTTCTCAAGGCGCTCGGCGAGATCCTCGTAGAAGCGCCCGATCGCGATCGCATACCTCATCGCTCGCCCGGTGCCCTGTGGGTGTGCTCCTCGGGGTGGCCAGGCCCATCAGGACGCTCGCGTTCGCGATCCTGCTTGTGCTCGGAGTGCAGCAGCTCCTCGTCAAGGTTGAGCCCCTGGTGGTGCAGGATGTGGCCCATGCGCTGAGCCTTGGTGCGCAGGTAGGCCTCGTTGTGCTCGTTGGGGGCATGCTCAATCGGAATCTGCGCGCTCACCGACAGGCCATAGCCCTCCAGGCCCTTGATCTTCTTGGGGTTGTTGGTGAGGATGCGGATCGAGCTGAGCCCGAGGTCGACCAGGATCTGCGCGCCGATCCCGTAGTCGCGCAGATCGACGGGCAGGCCGAGACGCTCGTTGGCTTCGACCGTGTCCAGGCCGTCCTCCTGCAAGCGGTAAGCCTTCAGCTTGTTGAGCAGGCCGATGCCCCGGCCCTCTTGAGAGAGGTAGAGCAGGACCCCCTGGCCCTCTCGCTCGATCATTGCCAAGGCAGATGCAAGCTGCTCACCGCAATCGCAGCGCAAGGAATGGAATACATCCCCGGTGAGGCACTCCGAGTGAACGCGCACGAGCACGTCCTCGCGGCCGGCGACGTCGCCCTTGACAAGCGCCACATGGTGCTTGTCGTCCACGAGCGAGCGGTAACCCACCGCCTCGAAGTCGCCGAAGGTCGTCGGCAGGCGCGTGGAGACGACGCGCTCGACGAGCTTGTCGTGACGCCGGCGGTAGGCGATCAGCTCGGCGACCGTGATCATCTTCAGCTCGTGGCGAGCACAGTAGGCGACCAGGTCCGGGACGCGCGCCATCGTGCCGTCGTCGTTCATCACCTCGCAGATCACACCGGCCGGGTTCAGGCCCGCCAGGCGCGCGAGATCGACCGCGGCCTCGGTCTGCCCTGCCCGCTCGAGGACACCGCCGGTACGACTCTTAAGCGGAAACACGTGGCCCGGTTGGACTAGGTCCCGAGGGGCGCTCTCGGGGTCGATCGCGACTTGGATCGTGTGCGCCCGGTCGTGCGCTGAAATGCCCGTGGTAACGCCCTCGCGCGCCTCGACCGACACCGTGAACGGCGTTTCGAACGACGACTCGTTCTTGGCGGCCATCAGATCGAGCCCCAGTTCGTCGCAACGCTCGGGCGTGAGGGAAAGACAGATCAGTCCACGACCCTCCTTGGCCATGAAGTTGATCGCCTCGGGAGTGGCGAATTGTGCGGCCATCGTGAGGTCGCCCTCGTTCTCGCGGTCCTCGTCGTCGCAGACGACGACCATCTTGCCCTGCCTGATCTCCTCGATCGCCTCCTCGACGGTGGCGAACGGGGTCTTTGTCTTGGGCTGGCTCATGTGCGGGCCTCCGTCTTCAAGAGTCGCTCTACGTGCTTGGCGAGTACATCTGTCTCGATGTTGACCCGATCCCCAACCTGCGCAGCGCCGAGGTTAGTGCGAGCGAGCGTCTCGG
Organism: Solirubrobacteraceae bacterium; assembly: GCA_035603375.1. GTDB lineage: Bacteria > Actinomycetota > Thermoleophilia > Solirubrobacterales > Solirubrobacteraceae > Palsa-744. Next base: position 966 of record DATNKN010000065.1, on the reverse strand, counting down.
GGATCAACGACACCGAGAAGCCGTCTTCGCGAATCTCGCTGACGGTGAGGCTGACACCGTCCACCGCCACCGAGCCCTTCTCCACCAGATAGCGCCCCAGCTCGCCCTCCACCTCGATTTCCACGACTCGCGCGAATCCCTCCTCGCGCGTCCCGACCACCGCTCCCGTGCCGTCGACGTGCCCCTGCACGATGTGTCCTCCGAGCCGTCCGTCGGCGCGCAGCGCGAGCTCCAGGTTGACCGGCGAGCCGGGCCGCAGCTGCTCGAGCGAGGAGCGCCGGAGCGTCTCCAGCATCGCCTGCGTGCTGAAGCCGCCCTCGCGCACACCCGTGGCGGTCAGGCACACGCCGTTGACCGCGATGGAATCGCCCTCGGCCAGCTCGCCTGCAAGCGCCGTCGATATCTCGAGCGTCGCCCCATTGGAGTCGCGCTCGATGCTGGCGACACTCCCGAGGTCGGCTATCAGTCCAGTGAACATGCGTGCAGCCTCGTCGTGTAGTGGGCTACCACTCGCGTAGGCGGGCCGAAATCAGCAGATCCTCGCCAACACGGTCGCAACCAAAGGTGAGGGCGCGCAGGGCGTCGGAGATGCGCTCGACCCCCTCGCCCTCCAACGGATCGCGCGCGGTGCGCCCGCCGAGCAGGATCGGCGCGAGGAACAGCCGAATCTCGTCGATCTCGCCGGCGTCGAGGAACGCCCCGGCGAGATGCGGCCCTCCCTCCAAGAGGACGGAGGCGATGCCGTTCGCGCCGAGCTGGTCCAGCGCGGAGCGTACGCGCGCCGGCTCGTTCTCGCCCGGCGCCACCAGCACCTGCGCGCCCGCGGCCTCGAGCGCGTCGGCATCGGCGCGGGCTGCCGCGCGCGAGACGACGACGGTGAGGGGAACCTCGTCGGCGGCGGCGACGAGCTGCGAGGCGATCGGCAGGCGCGCGAGCGAGTCGAACACGACGCGACGCGGCTGGTGG
>DATNKN010000192.1:0-3639 GCA_035603375.1 Solirubrobacteraceae bacterium | reverse complement strand
GCCGGTGAAGCGGTGCGTGAGGATCACGTAGCCGAGGTCGTCCTGGACCGACAGCAGGAAGTGGCCGACGACATGTCCACGGGCGTCGCGCACGTCGCCTCGTGCCGGGGCCAGCACGTGCGGCCCGCCCACATCGACCACGAGCTTTTCACCGAGCGTGGCGCGCACGCGCACCACGTGCAGTGTGCCTTTGAAGAAAGCGTCGATGACCGCGGTCGCGGCGGCGGGGTCATCGCTCGCGACCGCCTGCTGGAAGGCGCGCGAGCGTTCGAAGTCGCGTACGACCAGCTGTGTCGCGGACCCGGACCGCTCGTCGCGATAGATTTTTCTGGCTGTCTGCCCGATCGTATTTGTGGCTGTTTCGGCGGGTGTGGGGGCGCATTCGGAGGCGAGCGGGATCGGCGCCAGCACGTAGGTGCGCAACACGCGGTCCGGGAAGCTCGTGCCGGCAAACGAGTAGACGGCGTAGCGCTTGCCGCGAAAGACGATCTGGCCGTGGTCGGGGAGACTGCTCGGGCTGGGGCTCTCCGAGCCGCCAAGCCAGTGGGTGCCCGAGCGCCCGAACACCTGTGCTCCGGCGATCGCATAGACCGTGCTGGCGTAGCCGTATATCCCCTCCTCGGAGGCTGTGACCGTGCCGATCTGTAGGCCCGCCGCATCGCGCAGCGGCGTGCTGACGGGGGCGATGCCGTTGGCGGTGCCGTATTCGGCGAGCACTCGCCGCCCGACGGTGACGCGCACGCGCACCAGCTGGCCGCGCAGGAGCGGCGCGATCGCCGCCCGCACGGCCTTTGTGCGGCCCTCTTCAACGGTCGCGATCACGCTCGGCGCGCTGGCCACGCGTTCGGCCGCCGGCAGCGCGATCCGTCCACCGGCGATCTCGTGGTAAATGCTTTCGGCGACCTTGCCGAGTGCCCTTGCCGTCGCGTCGGCGCACGCGGGTGGGGCCAGTTGGGCGGCGGTCGGCGCGGCGGTCGACCCGTCGGCGCTGGTGCCCGCGCCACAACCGATCAGCGTGAGCACCGGCAGCGTCGCGAGCGCAAGCGCCGCGAGCAGGATGCGGGCTGGACGCAGCCGGGGTGGGCGGCGTGGATGCGGCTTGGCTGTATGGGCCTGGGGCGGCTGGTGTGTGTGCTCTGGGTGCGGGCGCGGCTGGTCGTGCATGTGCGCCCACAACCTAACGCCACGTTGGCGGCGTGTCGGTTAGACGCTCGTTAGACCGATTGCGAACGTGGCGCGCGGGCCGGCTGGTGCGACGCCGGCCCGCGATCCACATCGGAGATGCCCTATTTCTTCTTGGCTTTGCCCTGCGTGGTTTTCTTGGTGGCTTTGCCGCCCTTGCCTTTCTTGTGCTTGCCCGCCTTGCCCTTTGACGGCAGCGGGGTCGCCGGGTCCAGCCGCGTGCCGCCGGCGTAGCCGGTGGTCGGGCAGTGGAGTGGGCGCCCGAGGTCAAAGGGACCTGAGATCGCCTGTGTCGTCACGCCCTTTTCGACGTAGATGGCGGTTACGGTCAGCAGCGGATCGACACGCGGTTCGGCGCACAGCGGGGTGCCGATCGCGAACTGTCCCGTGACGGTCTCCCAGCCTGCCTTGGTCGAGCCCTCGCAGTTGTCCGCCCAGCCCGGCAGTTCGCCGCCGCAGGTGAACGTGTCCGACAGCGCTTGGTTGGTGGTGTTGCTCGTAACGAGCGGTGCCGGCTCAAAGCCGGTTACCGGGATGTTGGTCTCCAGCTGATAGCCCGTGATCGGGCCGTTGCAATAGAGCGTGTAGCGAACCTGGTGTTCTTCGCTGCCCAGTTCGGGCGTGCCCTGCGATATGTGTCCGATGCAGTTCAGGTCGTTCGGGCTGCCTTCGGCCGGCGCTTCTTCCGCGTGAGCCGAGGCGACCGTCGCCAGCGACAGGGCGATCGTGCCCAGGATCGCGACGAGCCACAGTGAGGCTCGGTGGTGGACGGGTCGATGTGTATACAACGGGGATCTCCGTTCGTTCGTTGACATGAGGCGGGGTTTCAGCCGCCGGTTTGCGACGCCACCGATCTCCGATCAATGCGATCGAAGATCGGCCAGCCTTGCGGTTGTCCTGCCGATGCGGCCTGGGCCGCCTTCTTGGCCGTGGTGGCGGCACTGGCCGCCTTGCCACTGCTGCCGTAGACCGTCGCGCCGAAAGACACGGTGCTCTGGTCGTTGGCATGGCCCAAGGGGAGCACTCCGAGGAGCAGCGAGAGGCTCTTCAGAAGCGAGAAATCGTCGAAGCTTTCCGATACGCGCGCGCCGCTGCGCACGAATGGCGAGAGCAGCAGCGCGCCGACCGGCTGAGCCGCCCCGCTCGCGGGAGTCGAGGACGGGGGGCTGTCGGGCACGATCACGATCAGGCCTCCCTTGCTGTAGGCGCTGGTCGCCAGGATCTCGGGCACGACTTCCTTTAGGAAGCTGTCGGCGGGAGCGAGCCCGGCGGGCGCGCCCGCGGCGCACGGCGCGCTCGAGCCGTCGTTGCAGGCGGAGGGCACGATCCAGCTGAGGCTGGGCGTGCTTGTGGGCGTCGCAAGGCTTGCCTGCAGCTGGGACAGATCGACGTCGTTGCTGGCGCACGCGCCTTCGCCGAGCAGCGAGTCGAAGTAGACGAAGGGGTTGCGGTAGGTGAGGTAGGGGTCGCCGGGCGCGGGCGTGTGGTTGGGGTCGACGGCGCCCAGTTCGGGGCGCCGGCAGGTGACGCCGCTCGCGGGCGTCACCGTGCCGCTGGCGGACGTGGTGTCCGGCGAGGCCGTTGTCGAGGTGGTGCTCGGTGTGCCGGTACTCGTCGAGGTACCGGTCGCGCTGCTTGTGTCACTTGCCGGCGCGCCGCTCGGCGTTGTGACGCCCGGCGCGCCGCCCGCTGGGGCGGTGGTCCCTTGATCCATGTCCTGCACGTATGCCTTCCACGTCAGACTCGCGTCGGTCAGCTCCTCAGCGAGTGTCTTGACGCCCGCCGGATACACGCAGCCGACGCCCTCGGCCAGGCCCGTCGTCGCGTTGACGGTCGGCGGTTGCAGTTCGCTGTAGGTGGGGCAGTTTTGTTCGGTGTCGAGGTTCACGCCCTGTCCGGAGAGCAGCGCGATGCCGTTGCCCAGGGCGCTGCTGGCGCTGAGCGTGTAGTTGCTCAGGAGCGTTCCCTTCGGCACGAGCTGCTTGGCCAGGTAGGGGTCGGCGGTGGAATCGGCCAGCGCCGCGCTGAAGCTTGTGCCCGACAGCGCGATCACCCAGATGTGCTTTACGGGGGGCAGTTTGATCGGGGTCCCGGGCGCGGGTTTTTCGCTTTTGCTCGACCCGGTGGAGGAGCCTTCCGAGCTTTCTGACGAGGGTGTGCCCGAGGAGGATTCGCTCGGGGAGGAATTTTCCGAGGAAGCCGGCGTTGAGGCCGCTTTCGTGGCGGCTTTGGCAGGTTCGCTTGGCGCGCTCGCGGACGGAGCCGGTTCGCTTGCCGGGGGACTCGCCGGGCTTGTGGGAGCGCTCGCCGGCGAGTTGGCGCCCGAGCGCGCTATCAGCGCCGCGACGGCTCGCTGTGCCAGCGTGGCGGCGTCGGCGGGCGAGCCCGAGGGGCTCGGCCCGAGCGCTGCGCCGGCGATCATGCCGAGGGCAAGCACGCCGGCCGCAAGGGCGCCCA